>JAQXTL010000005.1 GCA_029219465.1 Methanobacteriaceae archaeon
CTTATTTAAGTAATTTACTATTTTTTAGCCATTAAAATTTAAATTAAAGAAAAATTAGAACGAATTTTCATCGAAGTGAAACTTCAACTGTAAAAAATTTAAAATCAAATAAGCCTATAAAATTTTACAGACTCAAAAAAAGGAGAATTAGAATTCTCCGTCGTAAACTAATTGTGCCGGACCTTCCATGAAAGCTCCAAGTTCATCATCTTTTTCATAGACATTGAACTTCAAGTCTCCACCAGGCAAATGAAGTAATACATCACTATCAAATAAACCTAATTTAAATCCGGAAATAGCTGTAGAAGTTGCTCCAGTACCACATGCAAGTGTTACACCAGCACCTCTCTCCCAAGTAATCATTTTACCTTCGTTTTTAGAAATAACTTCAACAAAGTGAACATTAATTTTTTCAGGGAATACTTCATGAGCTTCAATAGCTGGACCATACTTGTTGATATCGATTTCATCCACATTATCAACAAAGATAATTGCATGAGGATTTCCAACACTAATAGCAGTTGCATTGAAAGTTGTATCTAAAACTTCCAATTCACCGTCCAAGAACTCTTCAGCATCACTAATCATTGGGATTTCAGGAGTTTTGAATGTTGATAATCCCATGTCCACTCTGAATAATACTGGTTCATCATCATCCAAGGTAATTTCAATTGTTTTAATTCCTGCTCTTGTCTCAACAGTCATTTTTTCCTGTTTTAAAATACCTTTTCTGTAGACAAAATCACCAAAGCATCTAATACCGTTTCCACACATTTCAGCTTCGCTTCCATCAGGATTAAACATCCTATAACCGATATCTGCAACGTCAGACGGTTCTACGAATAAAACACCATCTCCACCTACACCGAAGTTTCTGTGGCATAATATTCTACATGCTTCAGGTTTATCTTCTTCAGAGATTACTTTTTCTTTTGATTCATCAATAATTGGAAAATCATTACCGATTCCATGCATTTTTGAAAATTTTAATCCTTTTAAATCCATAATATTACCAGCTTATTCTAAGTGTGGTGGAATGCTTTGTTTTGCATATAAGTCTTCGAAGGTTTCTCTTTCACGTACAACTGAGCATTCACCATCAGTTACTAAGATTTCTGATGCAAGAGGTCTTGAGTTGTAGTTTGAAGACATGGTAAATCCATATGCTCCAGCGTTTAAGATACCTAATACATCTCCTTCTTCTACATCAGGCATTGGTCTGTCACGTGCGAATAAATCTCCTGATTCACAAACGTTACCTGCAATATCAACAGTTTGAGTATCTTCAGCATCCATTTTGCTTGCATTTACAATGTGGTGGTATGATTCATACATTGCAGGTCTTAAGAGAGTGTGGAAACCTGCATCTACACCGATGAATTTTCTGTAACTTTGTTTTAAACTGTTTACAGTTACTAAAAGTACACTAGCATCTCCAACTAAGTATCTTCCGGGTTCGAGATACATTGTAGGATTATTCATATCATATTCTTCTAATTTTTCTTTGAATAAACCGATGTTTACTTCTGCAAACTTGTCTAAGTCTACAATATTTTCTTCAGGAGTATATGGAATACCTACACCTCCACCAAAATCAACGAATTCAAAGTCAATTCCAGCATCTTGGTGAACTTTACCTGCAATATCCATTGTAGATTCAATAGCTAATTTGAATGGTTCTGGGTCTAAAATACCAGATCCGATGTGAGAGTGCATACCAACAGGTTCAAATCCTAATTCTTTTGCTTTTTGGTATACCTCTACAGCTTCAGATTCCATAATACCGAATTTACTCATTACTCCACCAGTAATACAGTGGTCGTGGTGACCTGCACCTACCATTGGGTTTACTCTAAATGAGATTTTTACTCCTTCAGGATTAATCATTTTAGATAATCTGTTAAGAGCAGAAACTGAATCAATGTTTAAGACAACACCTTCATCATGAACATATTTTAATTCATCATTGGTGATGTTGTTACCAGTAAATAAGATTCTGTCACCGGAAAATCCGACTTTTTTGGATATGTGAACTTCTCCAGGGGAAACTGCATCAATACAGCAACCTTCACTTTCTAAAATTTTCATTACAGCGAGGTTGGTATTTGCTTTACATGCGTAAAATACTTTAAAATCAGAGTAATATTTAGAAAAAGCAGAATAAAATCTGTTATAATTGTCTCTTATCCTATTTTCATCAATGACATAGGTGGGAGTTCCGAATTCTTCTGCAATATCGACTGCATCTGCGCCACCAATATCAAGGTGGTTTTTTTCGTTAACTTTAATATTTAAATCCATAATAAAAACTCCTAAAAAAGTTGCATTATGTTTTTAAGTTATTTCTTTTAATATATTTAAATTTTTCTAAACAACAAATAGCTATTCAATACTTTAAATTTCAAATTAAAAATATGATTAAAACACTTCATGAGGCAAAAAATATGGAGAAATTTTATGGTCTTACTGTTAGAGGAGTAATTAAAAACAAAAACGATGAGATTTTAATTGTTAAAAGACATCCAAAATCAAAAACAGATCCTGAGATGTGGGAACTTCCAGGCGGAAAAGTTGAAGATGGCGAATACTTTACTAAGGCACTTGTTCGTGAGATTAAAGAAGAAACAAATCTTGATTGTAAAGTTGGAGACCTTTGCGAAGCGGTACAAAACGATTATTCAAATAAAAGAACCGTACAGTTAATGATGTATCTTGATGATGTTTCAGGTGATGTTAAAATAAGTGAAGAGCACACCGAGTTTATGTGGGCAAATCTTGATAAATTAAAAAGTTTGGAGCTATCTGCATCCCTAAAAAAAGTATTAAAAAAAAGAAATTGGGTTATCTGATGATAACCTTATAAAATTTCATCTAAAGCTTTAACAAATTCATCAATGTCAGCTTTAGTAATTGTTAATGGTGGAACAAATCTTAAAACATTTCCAGCAGTACAGTTAATTAAGAATCCTGCTTCTCTGAGTTTGTCAACATATTCTGCACCAGGTTTGGTTAATTGTAAACCAACAATTAATCCTTTACCACGAACGTCTTCAATGACATCCTTATCTAATTTTTTCAATTCATCAATGAAGTATTCACCAACTTCATTAACGTTATCTAAGAATCCTTCACTGGTTAACTCATCGAAGACTACATTAGCTGCTGCACATACAAGAGGTCCTCCACCAAAGGTAGTTCCATGGTCTCCAGGTACAAATGCACTAGCTACTTCTTCGGTTGCTAAGATTCCTCCCATTGGGACTCCTCCACCGATTCCTTTAGCCATAGTCATGATATCTGGTTTAACACCGAATAATTCGTGTGCAAATAATGTTCCACATCTTCCAAATCCAGTTTGTACTTCATCTACAATAAATACAATACCGTTTTCTTTACAGATTGCTTCAATTTCTTTTAAGTAATTTGCATCAGGAACATTTACTCCACCTTCACCTTGGATAGGTTCAACAATAATAGCTGCGGTGTTTTCATTAATAGCTTCTTTAATAGCATCAATATCATTATATAGAACATTTACAAATCCGTTTGGTAATAATGATTTGAATGGTTCGTGATATTCTTCATGACCTGTTGCTGCAAGGGTCATTATTGTTCTTCCATGGAATGAATCAACAGTAGATATTACTTCACTTTTTCCAGTGTATTTAACAGCTAACTTAATAGCTCCTTCATTAGCTTCAGCACCACTGTTTGCATAAAAGATTCTGTCAAAGTTAGTTGCATCAACTAATTTTTTAGCATATACCAAAGCTGGTTCATTATAGTAAATACTTGAAATGTGAATGAGTTTTGCAGCTTGATCCTGTATAGCTTTTACAAGTTTAGGATGATTGTGACCTAAAGCACTTACAGCGATACCTGCAAACATATCTAAATATTCATTTCCATCAATATCAGTTACTCTAACACCTTCACCATGGTCAAGTACGACCGGTTGTCTGGTAAAAGTGTTTATGAAATAGTCATCTTCTATTTTAATTAAGTCTTTAGTATTCATTTTATCATTCCATAAACTATTTAATCATTAATATTTATAATATTAATATTATTTAAAAATTAGGTGATAAAATGAAAGTCGCAATAATTGAAACCGATAAAGGGAACATTGAACTTGAATTATTCCCAAATGAAGCACCTGGAACTGTAGAAAACTTTGAAAAATTAATTAAAGAAGGATTTTATGATGGATTAACTTTCCACAGAGTAATTCCTGATTTTGTAATTCAAGGTGGATGTCCAAGAGGAAACGGTACTGGTGGTCCTGGTTACACAATTAAATGTGAAACTGAAGGAAACCCACACAGACACGGAACCGGTGCATTATCTATGGCACACGCAGGAAAAGACACTGGTGGAAGCCAATTCTTCATTACTCACTCTCCACAACCTCACTTAGACGGAGTACACACTGTATTCGGTCAAGTTATTAAAGGTCAAGATGTCGTTAACGCTATTCGCCAAGGCGACAAAATGAACAAAGTAACTGTAGAAGAAAGATAAATTCTTATCTTTCAACTTTTTTTTAATTTTTAGATTTAATACCAACCAGTGAAGCAAAAATAGATGCTACACACAACACCATACAAATTAAACAAGTTATCTGAGAGCTTGTAATTAAAAGAGGGAAATATTTCTCTACAATTGGTACATTACCCATCACAAATGCAAATACCAAAGTTAACATTCCCATACTCATTGTTTGACCGATAACACGCATTGTAGCAACAGATGCAGATGCAACAGGAGTGTCTTTAGGCGGAACAGAACCCATAATCGCATTTGTATTTGGAGATGAAAATATTCCAAAACCTAAACCATGAGCTATCATTGCAACAATCAAGAACCATAGTGGTGTTGAATTGTTAAGCATTGCAAGCATTCCAAGAGAAATTGCACCAAAAAGCATACCAACAGCAGCTAGTTTTTGTGGATTTATCTTATCAGAAAGTCTTCCTGAAATTGGAGCCATAATTACCTGAATTACAGGAGCAACCAAAAGCACCAAACCTGCCATTTGAGAGTCAAATCCTCTAATGTATTGAAGATTGTAGTTTACAATTGTTGTTACTGCAAATGTTGCAAGATAAGCTGTTAGCGCTGCAAAGTTAGCAGATGCAAATTTTGGATTTTTAAAGAATTTCACGTCAAATACAGGATATTTCTGTCTAAGTTCAATAGCAATAAATACTGCTAGTACAACTAAACCGACAACTGTTAATATGATACCAATACTTTCATCCAAACGGGTAAATCCATAGATGAAGAGTAAAATTCCTAATGAATATACAATTGAACCTTTCCAATCTATTGGGACATCTGCCATTGTAGCCCATTCTTCTTTGACTTCAACTATAAGTAAAATTAAAATCAAGACTAAAAAAGGAACTGATGTTAAAAATATAGATCTCCATCCGAACTGGAAGTTTAAAAATCCACCAACAACAGGAGAAGTTGATGTTGCAAGATAAACTCCAGTTACATTGATTCCAATAGCTTTACCACGTTCTTGAGGATCAAATGCAGATACAACCATAGCCATGGAAGCAACATTTAAAAATGATACACCAATACCTTGGACTAAACGACATAATAAAAACATTTCAGAGTTTATTGAAAAAATAGCTACAATAGAACTTATTATATAAACTGCTGTTCCGAATACCATTGACTTTTTAAGACCAAATTTAGCCGATAGCTGACCTGCAGGAATTGTAAAAATAGCTACTGCTAAAAAGAATAGCATAGTAACCCAGTTTTGAACAATATTACTCATGCCAAATTCAGATGCTAAACTTGGAACTGCCACCATTACCGCAGAAGATAAAAATACTGCAAAAAATGATGTTAAGGTTGCTACAATTAAAACGATGTTTTTGAGTTTCATTGCTTAATAATTTATAGCATAACCTATTTTAATTTAGCCATTAAACCGGATTTTCTTGCATAATGAAACATATACAGTTGAACATAACCTGCATTATCTCCAAATTCTTCCATTCCAAATTCCCTTACCTTGGTAACACTAATGTCCTTACCATCAAAGTATAAATGAGAAACAATTCTTTTTATCCATACATCACTTGGAAAAGCCTGTCTAAAGTTAAATCCGTAAAGTAAAATACAGTCAGCTACTTTTGGACCAACTCCAGGAACTTTCAGTATTGTCTCAAAAGCTTCATCATAGCTCATTTTTGGAATTTCCAAAAGGTCAATTTCATCTGTAAACATCTCAGCAGCTTTTCTCATATATGGTGCTCTATAGCCTACACCACATGATTTCAAATTATTATTGCATTTTGAGATGTCACCGGAAGTTAATTGGGCTTCTTCTTCATCATCTAAAAATATGTTTTGAAATGAAGAAACTTCAGGAAAAGTATAAAACTCATTATAGCTATTTCCCCAATTATGTTTAATTTCTGAAATTGATTTTGTCCATCTTTTAATAGAGTTATTTGCTGAACAAATTGAGGATATAATACACTCAAAGGGATTTGGAGCTAAAAATAGTCTTAATCCTGAGCAAAAATCAGACATCTGGCAAAGTTCTTCATGATTTGCCAAATATTTATAAAATTTATCTAAGTTAAAATCTAAATCAAAAATATAGTTTAGAGAAGATATAACCTCATTTTGAGAAATATCTCCTTGGTAATTAAATTCTAAGAATTCTCCGGATTGTTTAACATTAACTAAAACTGGTTTGTTATTGATTAAAATAGCCTGTTTATAGGAATCATCAATTTTTTCCCAAGGTGGTTGGGATGTCTGACCAGAAATCTGTGTTAATTCCAAATCAATCGGAGATTTAATAATCATAAACGAACAGCCACGTTATTTTCTTTTAAATATTCTTTTACTTCACCAATAGAATATTGATTGAAGTGGAAAATACTTGCTGCAAGAGCTGCACTAACGTCAGTTTTTTCAAAGACATCTAAAATATCTTTTGGCTCTCCAACACCACCACTAGCAATAACTGGAATATCAACAGCATCGTTAATAGCTTTGTTTAACTCAATATCATATCCGTTTTGAGTTCCATCTCCATCCATACTTGTTAGGAGAATTTCACCAGCACCTAAGTCCTGACATTCCTGAGCCCATTGAATTGCATCAATACCAGTAAATTCACGACCACCATAAATACTTGAATCAAACCAGCAGAAACCTTTTTCAGTTTCAATAACGGTTTTATCAGGAGCATCATCAGGATGATCAACATATCTTCTTTTAGCATCGATTCCAATTACAACTGCCTGTGATCCTACAACTTTTGAAGATTCTGTTAATAGCTTAGGATTTTTGATTGCTGCAGTATTGGTTGAACACTTGTCTGCACCTGCTCTAAGCATTTTAGTATAATCTTCAACTTTTCTTATTCCTCCACCAACACATATTGGCATGAAAACGTTTTCTGTTAATCTGTCAATAACATCGGCCATTGTAGCACGTCTTTCATGAGAAGCAGTAATATCTAAAACTACAATTTCGTCTGCTCCTTCCTCATAGTATCTGGTTGCAAGGTCTACTGGATTTCCAGCATATTTGATTTCTTTAAATTCAACTCCTTTTACAACCCTACCTTCAGGAACTTGTAAATCACAATCTAGACAAGGAATAATTCTTTTAGTTAACATAGTATCAAAAATAAATAAAAAAAATAGTATTGTTTAAAATAAACAATAATTAAGCTGAGTACCTTAAAACAAAGCACAAAATAGCCATGATAACAGTAGCAACAATAACGTGCTCTGGAGAAAGTTTTGGTCCGAGACTTTCTTCATCAAAATATCTTACTAAACCTGCACCTGTTTGAGGCATAGAAATTTTATCTTTTTTCGCCATAATAATCCCACGTATATAATTAATTAATAAAAATAATGTTTATAGTTATTTTGTTCATAGTATATATAGTTTAAATTTTTTCTTTTTTGATTACTTTAATATCACTGATTCTGGTATCAGGGTATTGTCCGTCGTCATCTTTTTCAACAGCCTTAACCATGTCCCAAACAGTTAATAAAGCAACGCTTACACCAGTAATAGCTTCCATCTCAACACCAGTTTTACCTAATGTATTAACAGCGCATGTAGCTATTATTTCGTCTTCTTTTACTTCAAAATCAAGTTCAATACCAGTTAAAGCCAACGGATGGCAAAGAGGAATAATTGAAGATGTGTTTTTAACAGCTTGAATTCCTGCAATTTGAGCAGTAGTTAAAACATTTCCTTTTTTGATTTCTTCATTTTGAATTAAATTAATGGTATTTTTATCTAAAAAGATGCTTCCACTTGCAATAGCTCTTCTTTTTTGATCTGGTTTTCCACCGACTTCAACCATGTGTACTCCATTTTCTGTTAAATGTGTAAATTCTTCAGCCATATTATCTACTTCTCACTAACTTCTATTACATCCAATTGTTCACAAATAGCCTTTACACCTAAAATTTCACTTATATTAGGTTGGCTTCTTCCCTCATCACCAGAGATTAATTCTTTAATGTATAATCCACCTTCAGTTTTAATACGGATACTGAAATGTGTATCGTCAATTATTTCGTATGACAATTCTTTAACATGTTTAACACGTACTTTGTCCGCACGTCTTCTTAATACTCTAAGTGGAGTTTGTTGATGAATTTCATCTAATTTTGGCAATTCGTCGAGTTTTGATACATCATATTTCTCATCACACTCAACAATTGCATTATAAACTTTATATGTATCAGGAGATGATTGTTTAATCTCCGCTTTTCTGTTTCTTTTACATAAGTGTAAATTATGATATGAAGTTTTTCCTTCATTCATTTCATTTACATCTGCTTCAACACTTTCCCAATCAAGTTTTCTTATTTTTGGTTCCTTGATTTCAAGTACAAACGGTCTTCCAGAACCTAACATTAATACATCAATGTCTTCACGACCAGCACCATGGAATTTAGCTTCCTTACCCTTGGTTAATTTTAATACATGCTCGGAAATCAATTCTTCAACGGATTCAGGATACTGTTTACCTGTGAAGTTACATTCTTCACAGCCTCTTCCTTTACATTTTGTACATGGCCATTTGGTTTGTGGAATTCCTCTTTGAAGTTTGTTGTACTTTCCTTCAATATATAACGGATTGATTTGAATTCTGACTTTAGATTCCACCAAATCAATGTTAAATACAATATCTTGGCTTTCAAACTCTGCTTCTTTATCATAGATTTCCCAGAGTCTTAAACCAATTAATCTGTTAACTTCTTTTTTAAGTGTTTCAACAGTCAAATTAAATTTAGCAGATAACTCGTCATCACGTTCCTGGATATCTTTAGGAATCTTTGATCCAACGAGGAAAGTATCAAATTCAACTCCTAATTGGTTGATTTTATCATCAATTTTTTTATACAAATCATCATTGAGTTTATCAAAGATATTATCACAGATTACGCAATCAACATCATCTAAATTAATGTCTAATTCTTCACAGACTTTATCTGCTCTTTCAATGTTATTTTTGCCTTCGATTGTTTTGGATAATTTACGTCCAAGGCAATTTTTACAGATTTTACCATCTGTTTGTTCTAAAATTTGTTTTGCTAATTCGTACATACTATCTATTCATGAATTGACCCATCATACGGTTCATTGCACCGCCACCTAAACGACCACCACGTTTTCCAATTCCTTTCATGGTCTTTTTGGTGTTGTTATAATATTTTAAAAGCTCTTTTACTTCACTTTCAGAAACACCAGATCCTCTAGCAATCCTTTGAACACGGGATTGTTTAATTATTTTAGGGTTTAACATTTCTTCTTCGGTCATTGAAGACATCATGATTTTGTAAGATGCAATTTTGTCTTCAGTCATTTTAGAAGCTTCTTTAGGGATTTTATTTCCCATTCCAGGAATCATATTTAAAACCTGTTGCATAGGACCCATTTTATTCATCATATCAAATTGGTTTTTCATATCAACCAATGTGAATTTACCGGTGAGCATATTGTTCATTGTTTTTTCTGCAATATCCTCGTCAATATTTTCTTCTGCTTTTTCAATAAGAGATCTTATATCCCCCATACCAAGCAATCTGGAGATGAATCTTTCTGGATCAAACAACTCAAAGTCGTCGATTCTCTCACCAGTACCGATGAATTTAATTGGAGCTCCTGTTTCTGCAACAGCAGACATTGCACCCCCACCTTTTGCAGAACCATCTAATTTTGTAATAATAATTGATCCAATATCAGTAGCTTTTGAGAATGCTTTAGCCTGTTCACCTGCTTGTTGACCAATTGTTCCATCAATAACAAGAATAGCTTCATTTGGATTGATAATATCATCTAATTCATCCATCTCAGCAATTAAATCTTCTTCCTGTTTGTGTCTACCAGCAGTATCGAAAATAATAACTTTTCTGTTTTTAAACTCTTGTAACCCTTTTCTAGCAAGGTCTAAAGCATCTTTATTATCAGGATCACCATATAAAGGAACGTCCATTTCTTCAGTTAACTGTTTTAATTGAACGTAAGCTGCTGGTCTCCATGTGTCTGTACATACAACTGCAGGGTTGAAACCTTTCTTTTGTAAGAACCTGCATAATTTACCAATGGTGGTTGTTTTACCACTACCTTGAAGACCTAAGAATAAAATTTTGTAAGGTCTTTCATTAATATCCAAACCAACAGTTTCACTACCTAAAAGATTTACCATTTCTTCATAAATAATTGTTATAACGTGTTCTCTTGGTGTAATACCTTTTGGAGGCTTTTCTTCAAGAGACCTGGTTTCAATTTTCTTTGATAAATCTAGAACTAACTTAATATTAACATCAGATTGAATTAAAGCACGTTGAATGTCTTTTACAACTTCTTTAATAGTTTTTTTATCAATAACTGACATTCCTACTAATTTCTTCATTGTATTAGTAAGATTTTCACCTAAATTTCCAAGCATATTAATCACTTATATTAATTCTAATTAGCAAACTTATATAATTATATTAGTCTATATTTATATATAACAAAGTTTTAATAATTTGTGATATCATGTTAGAAGAAGTAAAAAAATCTTTAGAAACATCACCAATTGTAAAAAAAGGTGAGTACAACTACTTTGTAAATCCTATAAGCGACGGTGTTCCAGCAATGAACCCGAAGATGCTTAGAGAATTAGCATTATCTGTATACAAACATGCAGATTTAGATGTTGATAAAATTGTAGCTGTTGAAGCAATGGGAATCCACTTAGCTACTGCATTATCCCTTGCAACAGACATTCCATTCGTTGTAATTCGTAAAAGACAATATGGTCTTGAAGGAGAAACAAAAGTACACCAAAAAACTGGATACGGTTCATCAAACCTTTATATCAACGATTTACATGCTGGTGAAAAAATATTGCTCATTGATGATGTGGTAAGTACTGGAGGAACATTAATAGCATTATTAGACACCTTAAAAGAGTTAGGTCTCGATATCAAATCAACAGTTGCTGTAATTGAAAAAGGTGCAGGAAAAGAAATCGTTAAACAAGAAACTGGTGTTGATGTATTATCCATCATTAAATTAGATGTTATCGACGGCAAAGTAGTTATCCAAGAAACAATCGAAGATTAAAATGTCAATGTATAATATGGATTTAGATAAAGTAATCCGAAAAATAACATCCATAGATGCTCAAACTGTTGGTCTTCAGTTTCCAGAAGGTTTGAAAATGCAGGCTGTTAAAATAGCCAGACAAATCGAAGAAGAAACTGATGCAACAGTCATCATTTCAGGTGACCCATGTTTTGGAGCATGTGATGTTAGTGATTACAAAATGAAAGGGTCTGTGGACTTGATTGTTCATTATGGACACACACCACTTCCTTTAAAATATGAAGTTCCAACATTATTCATTGAAGCATATTCAAATATTGATATTAAAAAAGATCTTGAGAAATCCTTAGAACATTTAAAAGACTACTACAGAATAGGGCTTGTTACAACAACACAGCACCTGCATCTTTTAAATGAAACTAAAGATTTCCTTGAGGACAATGGAAAAGAAGTTATTCTTGGTTCCTCACCATCAACCAGAAAAGGGCAAGTTTTAGGATGTAATTTCTCATCAATCAAAGATTTGGATGTTGAAATAATCCTATTTATTGGAAACGGAAACTTTCACGCATTGGGAATTAAATTATTCTCAAATACCCCCGTTCTTGCTCTAGACCCATACAATGGTGAAATTAGAAGCATGAATGAATTTGCAGACAGAATCTTAAGAATCAGATTTGCAAGAATCACAAAGGCCCGCAGTGCTAAAAAATGGGGAATTTTAGTATCTACAAAAGAAGGCCAATACAGAATGACATTAGCAAAAGAGATTAAAAAGATTCTAGAAGATGCAAATATGGAAGCCTATATCATATTAGTAGATAATGTTTCACCAGACGTCTTGCTTCCTTACTTAGAACTAGATGCATTTGTTGTAAGTGCATGTCCAAGAATTGCAATTGATGATTCCCAAATGTATAAAAAACCATTATTAACTCCACAGGAACTTGAAATAGTTCTAGATAAAAGAGAATGGGAAAATTACCAATTAGACGAAATTTTATTCCATGAACGCTATAAATAATTTTAAATATTAATTTAAATAAAATTATTATATTAAAGAAATTTTTATAAACTCTTTATTTTGGTGATTTTAATATGAAAATAGAAGAAGATAAAATTGTAATGCCTGGAGATAAATTAGGAATAATTGAACAATATCTTCCAGGAGAGGGTACTTATGATGACGATGGAGATATTAAATCATCAGTACTTGGAAATGTTAAAATTAATCAAAAAATGAAGGTAATTTCTGTTGTGTCAGATGCAAAACCTGCTCTTTTAAAAGTTGGAGACATAGTTTATGGTCAAATAACCGACATCAAACCACAAAGAGCTAATGTTCAAATTGAATGTATTAAAGACAATGGAAGACCATTAGCATTGCCTTATATGGGTGCTATACACATCTCACAAGCAAAAAAAGATTATTTAGAGAAATTATCTGATGCTTTTAGAATAGGAGATATCATTCAAGCAAAAGTTGTTAAAGTTACTGGAGACAATGTTGATTTAGGCAGTACTGATGATGATTGCGGTGTCCTAAAAGCTATGTGTACTCGTTGTAGAGATTACATGCACACTACACAAAAAGCTGACGAAGTTCAATGTAATAGTTGTAACAAGAAAGAAAAACGTAAAGTTTCTAAAAACTACATTAATGATTAATTAGGTTGATAAAATGATGGAAAATTTTGAAATAATTGAAGATAAAACATTAGAATTAACTTTTGTTGTAAAAGATGAAAGTCATGGAGTTTGCAATGCATTAAGACACATTTTAATGCAAAACCCTGATGTTGAGTATGCAGTTTACAATATTGATCATCCTCTTACTGGAAAACCAGAAATGACAATTAAAACCAAAAAAGGAAAAAGACCAAGAAATGCATTGAAAAAAGCTGCAGAAGAACTCCACAGTCAAAGTGCAGATTTAAAAAAACTTATTGATGAAGCTTTAGAATAAGCTTCAATACTTTATTTTTAAGTGGTTTAATGAGTAAATACAAAAAACCATCTATAACTACCGATATTTTTATTTTTGATGATAATTTTAATTTTATTTTAATTAAAAGAAAAAATAATCCTTTTAAAAATTATTGGGCGCTACCAGGTGGATTTGTTGACTATGGTGAGACAGTAGAGTCTGCTGCTATAAGAGAAGCAAAAGAGGAAACAAGCATTGATGTTGAACTCATAGATTTAGTCAATGTTTATTCTGACCCTAACAGAGATTCAAGAGGTCATACTATAAGTGTAGTATATACTGCAAAAGGAAATTTCGATGATAGAAATGCAGATGATGATGCAATAGATATTGGCATATTTTCAGATGATGAAATAAATGAAATAGACCTTGCATTTGACCATAAGAAAATAATAAAAGACTGCTTAAATAAAGCTAAAAATAAAAAATAAGGTTATATTTAAATAATTTAAAAAAAAAATCATTGTAATATAAATTAATATTTAAATTATAGAGGAGGAGTTAAATGGAATTTTGTCCAGAATGTGGAGCAATGATGTTTCCAAATGGTAACATTTTAAAATGTAACGGTTGCGGTTACACTAAAGAAGACTCCAATAATAATGATTATACAGTTTCAAAGAAAGTTGAGACTGAAGATAATGTTAAAATGTTGGGTGAAGACGTAGACGTTGGCCCAAGAACAGAAGAAGTATGTCCAGAATGTGGACATAACATTGCAACATACAAATTATTACAAACTCGTAGTGCTGATGAAGCTCCTACTCGTATATTCACATGCGTTAAATGTAAACATACTTGGAGAGCATATGACTGAGGGTGTTTTATGAAAGATTCTAAAGAAAAAGAACATAGGATTTCTAATTTAAAGGATTTGATTGACAATGTCAAAGAGGATAATCCTTCAGAAGATCCACAGGAAGATAAAGAATTAATTAATTATCTTGAAGATTCCAGTGAATTTGATAAATTAGATATCGATGATGAGTATATTTATCATCCGGATAATAATAAAGCCGATGTTGTAAATTTAGAAGATGCACCTATCGATAAAGATTTTTTAATCAATACTCCAAAAGAAGAAAAATTAGATGATTTAGTTGAAGAACTAGAAGAACCAGAAGACATCATTAGTGAAATGAGTGAAAACTTTGAATACATCATTAATGCTAAAATTGGCAGGACTCCTATTTTAGGAATTTTCAGCGCTGTTTTAGGTGTTGTATTACTAATAGCTTCAATATTTATATTCCAATCTGCTAGTGATAGAGTAATTGATAATGTTGTTGCTGGTGAAACAAATATTATTTCAGTACTTGCCCTTGGATTTGGAATTATATTCTTAGCTTACGGAATCTACAAAGTATTCAATGTCAGAAATCCTTTAACAGGAATAACCAATAGTATTAACTCTATTGATGCACAGGAAAAAGTTAAAAAAGAAGAAGCTAAGGAAAAAGAAAACAAAAATGTTATTCCTAAAAGCAATATTCCTTTAGATAAAGATTCATACAAAATTGGTGAATTCAATATAAAGGACATTAAAACTAAATTTAAAAAATCATCTGATTCTAATAAAAAACCACTCCAACCTATCACTGAAAACATCGATGATATCCCACCTGCTAAAGAAAAAGAAGAAAGCAAAAAAGGATTGACTCGTGAAGAAATTGAGGATATTGAATACAGACAAGCAAAACTCGATAATGAAAGTATTGATGATATTTTTGCTGAAGTAGACGATATTGATTAATTTCCATTTATTTCTATTTTTTTCTTTTATTTTAGAAACAATAGAAATAATAATTATTAATAGGGCCTGTAGTCTAGTCAGGAATGACGCAGGACTTCGGATCCTGAGGTCGAGGGTTCAAATCCCTCCAGGTCCGCTATTTTTTAACTCTAACAACTGCTTCTTTGAAAAAGTCAGGTATTAAAGATCTATACATTGGACTTTTAAATAGCATGTTGATATCACTATCAATAATGTAAGTATAACATGAGTCGTCTTCAGCTCTCATACCACGTCCATATGCCTGCATTAAAGTCATTACTGTTTTATATGCATACCATTTCTTATCACGTTTCATTCTCATATTAACCTGCTTATCACCAAGATATGGGAAAGGCATTTTATAAATAACCTGGAATCTACATTTATCATAAGGTAAATCCACACCTTCACTCATAGATGGTGAAATTAAAACTAATGGGTTTTCACTTTTCTCAAAGAAATCTAAAACTTGTTCTCTGTTTTTTGAAGTATGTGAAATTAATCTTGAATTATACAAATTATTTGTAATAAACTGCTGACATTTATAACTGTGAGTATGAATTAATCCTTTATCTCCTTCGTGTTTTTTCAAAATCTCCTGTAAAATAGGAATAGTCTTAGGAGCTGTATTTTTAATCCTGTTAGCAGACATTTTACCTGCTAAATTAAGAATAATCGGTCTTTTTTCTTTGGTAAAGGGACTATCAACCTTAATATGATAAACATCATTTGGATTTAATCCTAACCATTTTGAAAACATTTTATGAGATAAAATTGTAGCACTCATAAAAATAACTACATCCCCATACTTCAATAAATTGTTTTTAGCATAATGATGTACTCTTAATGGTTTAAAGGTAACTCCAGACTCTTCAGTATCAATTACCCAGTTATTAGGCTCTTTTTCAAGATTGTTTCTTAAAGTTTTAAGTCTACCTATAGTTGTTCTAATTCTGTCTGCTTTATTTTTACTTACATCTTTTAAATCAATATCTTCGTAGGAATCTCTGATTGCATCAATTTCCATCATCCAATCTTCAATTTCTCCGTCTTTTAGTGTTTCAGGAGATATTCTTTTGTTAATATCATTTTCAAGTGTTCTGTTATACAAAGTAACTTCCATTGTAGACATTAATTTACTTTCGATATTGTGAGCCTCATCAAGAATAAGAAGTGAACGTGGGCCGAAGTGTTTTACATAATTAAGCTCAACAATTCCATAATCATAGTTCATTAATGTAATTGGTGAGTTAATTGCATTAGCTTTCTGATTCCAGTAATGACAGTGGGCACCAGACTGATAAAATACAGTTCCACCAAATGAATCTTCAAAAGCCAATTCTGCATCCAAAGTAGGATTTTTTGCAACACCATACGGACAGAAAAATTTACTTGAAGTAGGAGAAGTTTTACAAGCTCCCATATCACATGAAAATTCAAGTTTCTCATGTAAACATGCGAAATTATTCCTACCTTTAACTAACGGAAATTCAAATTCGTCTGAATATTGTGCCTGCAATTGTTTTGTCATTGTCAAAATGTATGCGGATTCATACATCTTAGCTAAAGTTGTAGCTATTGCAGATTTACCAGTACCTGTTCCTGCTTCCAAAATAATGTACTTATAACCTTTTTTAATAGCATCGTTAATATCCTGAATAATTTCCAACTGTCCTGTTCTTGGCTCTTCAAAAGGGAAATTTTCAATAATATCATCATCTATATGAGGATATAACTCTTTTAAGTAAGCAGCAGTTCCTTCATCTTGTCTATGATCTTCAACACTGTATACTTCAGGAATCTCATCATCCAATATTGATGAACTTCTAGGTTTTGGTTTAGAAAAACTAAATAAATTAGTTGGACCTTTAGATTCTTTTCTAGAACCTTTTGATTCCTTTTTAGAGTAATTTCCACAAGTACAGTTACTTTTTAACATTCCGCAATTTGGACAAAAAATTGAATTTGACATTAAAAATATATTAGGTAAAAATAATATAAATAAATTATAGAAAGAGCATTTGTAAAATAATTTTTTAAATGAATGATTATAAATTAAAGTGATTTTATGGCTAAAAAAGGAAAATTGATTGGAATTGGTGTTGGTCCTGGAGATACTGAATTATTAACATTAAAAGCAGCAAAAGTATTGGAAAGTATCCCTGTAATTTTTTCACCAAAATCTGCAAAAGAAAAAGAAAGTATTGCATTATCAATTGTAAAACCTCTTCTTGAAAAAAGAGATGACTACAAAAAAGTAATGATTGTTGAACCTATTTTTCCTATGATTGAAAACAAAAATGAACTTGAAAAAATATGGAACAGTGCAGCAGATTTAGTCTCACAATACCTTAATACCGGAAGAGATGTTGCATTTATTACTCTTGGAGACCCATCCATATTTAGTACTTATTCATACTTACAAAAAAGATTAGTTGATGATTACGAAGTAGAAACCATACCTGGAATCACTTCATTTACTGCATGTGCTGCTGCTAGAAACGAAGCTTTAGTTGAACAAAATGATATTTTAACTGTTGTTCCAAAAATTGACAAAAGAATCAGCAATGTCATAGAATACAGTGATTCTATTGTTCTTATGAAAGCATCAAGAAATTCTACAAAGCTTGAATTAAAAATAAAAAATGATAAAAGGGATAAAGATATTTACTCAGTACAAAACTGTACTCGTGAAAATGAAAAAATAGTTGAAGGCTTTTCTCACGAAAAACCTTATCTTACAACATCTATTGTTAAATTTAGAGACTAACGAATTTTTACACTTTGAGGTTCAATCTCAAAGACACACTTACCATCACCCATTGTATAACATTGTGTTTCAATAACGCTAACAGGCAATTTGAAAAATTCAGTAAATAAACCCTCTATTATTCCAGTATCTAAATAACAGGCAGGTTTTCCGGTTTTTGGAAGTAATTCGCATTCGAAACAGTCGTATGTAGTAATTTTAATTATTTGTCCGATTTCAAAAGTTAATCTACCTAATCCCTTACTTTCCCAGAATTTAGATAAATTATTCATAAATACATCTAAATCATCATCATATATTTTATGATAGATAGATTTTCCTATCTGATTACCTGTTGATTTTAAAATAGGATCAATATTGATTCCTTCCTGAATAAGCATTGCTTTTAGGGTGTGAAATAATAATGTTGAAAATTGTCCATCTCCTTCAACAATATTCTCAATTAAATAATTGGATTGAGTTTCTTCAAGCTGTTTTGGTTCTGAAAAATTAACAGATCCGAGATACTTTGAGTTTAAATAAAATATTTTTTTTCTGTTGTCTGCAGGGTGCAATTTATAAGAGATAATTCCAGTTTCCCTTAAATTTTTTAAGTGAACAGAAACAGTGGATTTTGATTTACCCGTATTACTAACAATCTCATCAAATTCCATATCTCTATCCCTAAGCATTTCCAAAATGGTAAGCTTAACTGGACTTTTTACAACCTTAACAGATAAATCCGATAAATCGGAAAAAATTTGTATTGGTTTTTGTTCGTTCATTACTTCCCTCCTTATGTATAACTATATATGAGAACTATTAGTTAATAAATATATCTATTATCTAAAATTTAATCAAAATTGTAAAAAATGATAGAAAAATTGTACAATGATTAGTAAGTAATTAAAAATTGCTAACGAACTGTTCGTAATATGTAGAAGTATTTGGGTTAACTATAAATAACAGATAAATACAAACTTAATATTAGCAGTTCATAATTAACTTATGAATTACAACTTAATAGGAGAATAATAAAATGAAAGCTAATGCTCAAAAAATAGCTGATGGAGTATACTGGATTGGTGTACTTGACTGGGATTTAAGATCCTATCACGGTTACACCTTAGACGGAACTACATACAATGCATACATTGTATTTGGAGAAGACGAGGTAGCAATTATTGATAATGCTTACCCAGGAAAAACTAAAGAAATGATGGCACGTATTGACAATGCTTTCGCACAAGAAGGAAGAGATGTAAAAGTTGACTACATCATCCAAAACCACGTTGAAAAAGACCACTCTGGTGTTTTAGTAGACTTACACAAAAGATTCCCAGAAGCACCTATTTACTGTACCGAAATTGCAGTTAAAGGTCTCTTAAAACATTACCCAGCACTCGAAGGTGCAGAATTCATTACCGTAGGTACTGGAGACTCCTTAGATGTTGGTGGAAGAACCTTAGCATTCTTAGATGCATTCTTATTACACTGGCCTGACAGTATGTTTACCTTACTTGCAGACGAAACCGGTATTTTATTCCCTAACGATGCATTTGGTCAACACTTATGTTACACCCAAAGATTCTCTGATGAAATCCCAGAATACGTTTTAATGGACGCAGCACAAAAATTCTACGCAAACTTAATTACCCCACTTTCAAAATTAGTACTCAAAAAATTAAATGAAGTTGTTGAATTAGGTTTACTCGATTCCATTAAAATGATCGCACCATCCCACGGTCAAATCTGGACTGACCCAATGCAAATTATCGGAGCTTACCAAAACTGGGCTACTGGTGTATGTGAAGATAAAATTACTATCATTTACGACACTATGCACTACTCTACCCAACAAATGGCTCACGAAATTGCAGAAGGTGCCATCTCCGAAGGTTATGATGTAGAAATCTTCTTCTTACACGAAGATGAAAGATCTGAAATCGTAAAAAGTATCTTAACCAGTAAAGGAGTAGCTATTGGTGATCCTACCATTAACGATGTACCATTCCCAAGTATTGGGGACATCATGTACTACTTAAAAGGTCTCTTATTCAACAGAACCGGAATTGAAAGAAAAGCTGTTACTTTCGGTTCCATGGGTGGAAGAGGTGGATCTCCTCAAAAACTCGCTGAAGAATTAGGTAACTGCGGATTTGATGTTGTAGATACCCAAGAAATCTACTTTGTACCAACCGCTGAAGAAGATAACGCAAGCTTTGAGTTAGGTGTAAAATTAGCTAAAGCATGTAAAGAATTATAAATTAATTAATTAAAGGTGATAATATGGTTAAATATGAACATGAAATTGGACTTACAAAAGGAAGCGTAGTTGAAAAAGAAGTTGCTGGAAACTTTGAAGGAGAAACCAACGAAGTAGGTATCTACTTAGCAATGTCCAGACAAGCATCCAGAGCAGGCTACGGAGAATTAGCTGAAGTATTCAAAAGATTAGCATGGGAAGAAGCTGAACACGCTGCAAGATTCTGTGAAATGAACGGAATCATTAAAGATGACCTCAAAGCAAACATCGAATGGATGTTAGGCGGAGAAAAAATGGCTAACGCAGAAAAAAGAGCAGCTTCCGAAAAAGCTCAAGAAGCAGGTCTCGAAACTGCAGCTGACTTCTTTAGAGAAAGTTCTAAAGACGAAGGTCGTCACTACAAAATCTTAGAAGGAATCTTAGCTAGATACTTCTAGATTTAAAATGAAAGAATTTTTTAATTCTTTCCCATTTTATTTTTTAAATAAAAAAAGTGGAGTTAAATTAAGAGTTAACCTCTTAAATTACTCTAATCATTAAATACTAATTTTATAAAAAACCAGCCATTATTAAAAATACAATTATCATTGCCATAACACCAGACAATGCATTAACAAACTGTTTTACCATCTGTTCATGGAATTTATAGGACAATAACACTTCAAGCATGTGTCCACCGTCTAATGGTTTAAGTGGAAGTAGGTTAAATAAACCAATTCCCATGTTTAATATGAATACCCAATTAAATAATTCAATAAGGTTGAATAAAATCCATGGAAGTTGTCCTAAGTCATTGTTTTTTAACATGAAATGTTTAGCTGCTTGAATTCCGAAAAATCCTACAGAATCGTTAGTCGGATTTTTAGACAGTACTACAGAATAGCTTCCCTGATCTGTTTGAACCGTTACATTATCACCAGGTTTAAAAGATTTAACAATGTTCAAATATGTCTGAGAATCATTGACTTTATGATTGTCTATTGATTCTAAAATCATTCCCTCTTTTAATATTCCTTCTGACGGTGAATCTGAAACAATTCTGTCAATTACTATTCCATCTTCAGCAAAGAAATGTGGAATTCCTGCTGAGACTAGGGAAAATAAAACTAATGCAATTAATGCAAGAGAAATATTAGCAACTGAACCTGCAGCATAAACTCTTAATCTTGATGATTTTTTAGATTTACGCAAGCTTTCTTCATCAGGTTCTACAAATGCTCCTGGAAGAATAAAGAACAATAAAAGTCCTATTGATTTAATTGGTATTTTTTCACGAACAGAAAGGATTCCATGTGAAAATTCATGAACAAGAATAACAGATGCAAGTCCAAGTAAACCATAAACCAGAGGAACATAAATCGGAGAACCCGGAACATCTACACCAGGAATTAAAATTAAAACTGTCGGTGTTTCAAAAGCATTTGGAATAGATGATAATAGCGTATAAGTGATAAAAATCATAGCTCCAAAGGCTACAACGATACCAACATTCATGAACCATTTCCAAAATGTTGGTGAAAAATTAGAAATTTTGGATATTAATCCTCTAAGTCTTTGAGTTTTCCACATTATAACTGGAAAATTCAACTCGACTCCATGATTTGATAATTTTTCATGAAATACTGCGACCAATATCCAAATAAGTGCAAAGGCTATAAAATAATAATAAATACCATTCATTAAATACACCTTTGAACTACCAAAGTAATGAATCAAAGAAGACTACATCAACTATATCGTCCTTTTGACATCCTTCATCATTTTCGTCTATAATGATATAGCTGTTCGCATCAACCATTGACCTAATAATACCAGAACCTCTGTTCAAGATATGCTTTGCATTTTCATCATCAGCAAATGCACGTATGAAATCAGTTCTTCCAAGTTGAGAAGGTATCTTAAGTTCAGAAACTCTTTTTTGAAGATGGAAATCAAAAGATCTTCCTTGCATTTCAAATAAATATTTTCTTGCAACCATGTCAAACTGACTCATGGAAGCAACAGGTTGACCTGAAAGAGTAAATACCATTTTATCATTAACAACACCTGCACCAACAGGTTTTCCAGGCCTTACAGCAACACCATGGAATAAAATCTCTCCCAAATCATCAACAACATCTAAAACAACATCCCCTTTACTGATTGCTGTTCCACCAGTTGTTATTATAACATCATAATCATTAGAAGCTTCAAGAATAGCTTCTTTTACCTCATCAAATGTATCTCCTGCATGAGTAATATCACAGATAGCTCCAGAGTCTTCAACCATTGCACTAACAGTGTACTGATTTGAATTGATAATTTTAGCTTTATCAATTTCCTCTTTTGTAGGTTCTACCAACTCATTACCTGTGATTATGACTTTAACTCTCGGTTTTTTAAATACTTTAACCTTATCATAACCTGCAGAAGCAATTAATCCCAATTCCTGATATCTTATGAAAGTATGTTTATCCAATACCTTTTGACCTTTTTTAATATCTTCAGATTTTGGACTTATATTTTCACCAGGAGTAACTTGAGAATAGATAGTTAATTTATCATCGTCAACAGTAGTATATTCCTTCATTAAAACAGCATTAGCCCCATCAGGAATAGGCGCTCCAGTAGCTATTACAATAGCTTCATTTTCACCAACTGTTTTAGAAGAAAAATCTCCTGCACCAATTGCATCAATAACTTTAAATTCTTTTGGAGCAGATTGTGATGCTCCAAAGGTATTCTCAGCAATTAAAGCAAAACCGTCCATTGCAGATTTATCAAATGGAGGTGAGTGATGAAATGCCATAATATCCTCAGCCAAAACTCTGTTATGAGCTTCAGACAATGGAATTTCTTCAACTTTTGTTATTTTTTGATGATCATTAACTAATTTGATTGCATTAGACAATGAATCTAATTTAGATAAAAACATTATAACTCCCCCATTAAGTTATTTAAGCCATGTACTGTTCGATAACCCCATGATATGCATCATCTAAATCTTCAAATTTGAACTCGTGGTCATTAATGACTAAATCAGTACCTTTTACTTCACCAATGACTTTTGCTTCAACATCAATTTGTGATAAGATTTCATCAACAGCATCTGCTTTTACTGTTAAGAGGTATCTAGCATGACTTTCTGAATATAACAATTGTATTTTATCTAATTCATCATCAACTAATGTAACGTCACATCCAAGACATGATTTAATTACCATTTCAGATAAAGCTACTGCAAGTCCACCAGCAGATACGTCGTGTACCGCAGTGATATTTTTATCTTTATCGTTGCTGATTAAATCTAAGACTGTTTTACCGTTAGCAAATTCTTCTTCGATTCTGACTTTAGGAGCGACACCTTTTTCGAGGTTGTGAATAGCTCTGTGATATTCTGAACCTTGTAATTCATCATAGGTTTTACCGATTAAGATGATTTTGTCCCCTTCGTTTTTAAAGTCCAAGGTTCTGATATTTTCAATGTCTTCTACACCAATTACTCCTACAGCAGGAGTTGGGTTGATTTTTACTCCTTCAGTTTCATTATAGAAACTTACGTTTCCACTAATGACAGGTGCATCGAATTTTTCAGCTACTAAACTCATTCCTTCAATAGCTGTTTTGAATTGCCATAATATTTCAGGAGTTTCAGGATTTCCGAAGTTTAAACAGTCTACAACTGCATATGGAGTTGCACCCATTGAAATTACATTTCTGATAGCTTCTGCTACACAACCAGCAGCTCCGTCAAATGGAGATAATTTGGTATGGATTGTGTTTGAATCAGTTGTAAGTGCAATAGCTGTGTTTTCATCGATTCTTAAAACAGCTGCATCATCACCAGGTTTTACAACAGTTCTAACTTGAACTTCATGGTCATATTGTTTGTAAACCCATTCTTTTGAAGCTATGTTAGGACTGGATAATAATTGTGTGAAAGATTTGAAAAGAGGTGGATCTTTAACATCAATTTCCTCAGTGTCTGCAGGGATTTCTGCAATAGGTCTGTCAATTGAAGGTGGGTCTGCTAAAAGGATTGTTGGTAAGTTAGCAATTTCATCCCCATCATCAGAAATAACCATGTTGTTTCCTTCAATAACTTCACCAATAACAGCAGAAGAGATTTCGTGTTTGTCACAAATCTGTTTAGCAAGTTCTACATCATCAGGGTTGATAACAAATACCATTCTTTCTTGTGATTCGGAAAGCATGATTTCGTATGGAGTCATACCGGTTTCTCTTAATGGAATTGCACGTAAATCTACTAATGCACCATTGCTTGAGGAGTCTACAAGTTCAGAAATACAACAGGTAAGTCCTCCACCACCTAAATCTTTTACACCGCTAACATTGATTTTTTCTAAGATTTCCAAGGAAGCTTCCAATACTCTTTTTTTGGTAAATGGATCAGCTACTTGTACAGCTGGTCTGTCTTCGGTTTCAGAATCAGAAGTTAATTCTTCAGATGCGAATGTTACCCCATGAATTCCGTCACGACCGGTTGTTCCACCCATTAAAAGGAATACATCACCAATATTTGGTGCTTGAGCACGAACAATTTTATCTTTTTCAACAAGTCCTACACACATTACATTTACAAGAGGATTTGTTCTGAAAGACTCGTCAAATTCGATTTCACCAGCAACAGTTGGAATTCCTACACGGTTTCCATAATCAGAAATTCCTTTAACAACATGTTCAAATAAGTATCTTGATTTTTCATCTTCCAAAGGTCCGAATCTAAGGGAATCTAAAAGTGCGATTGGCATTGCACCCATAGAGATAATATCTCTTAAAATACCTCCAATACCAGTACCTGCTCCTCCGTAAGGTTCAATAGCAGATGGGTGGTTGTGAGATTCCATTCCCACAGCCAATGCATATTTATCAGTGATTGATACAAGTCCTGCATCGTCACCTGGACCTAAAATAATGTTTTTTCCTTCAGTTGGGAAAGCTCTTAAGAATGGTCTGCTACTTTTGTATGAACAATGTTCTGAAAACATTACATCAAGCATTCCTTCTTCTAATTCATTCATTTCCCTACCGAGGATTCCTTCAATATATTCAATTTCAGAATCAGCTAAAGTCATGTTAAACACCTTAATTTTTTATTGAAATAATTACTGTTTCTCCTTCGATATCCCATTCTTTAGAATAATCTTCAGAATCTTTACTGCATTCTTCACTAGTGCAGATGATTAAACTTTTAGCTCTAACTTCATGAGAAATAACATCGGATTGTGGTACGATTAAATCTTTAAACTCTGAGGAAGTTTCAACACTAACGTTGATGTTTGCTTCAACATCTAAGTCTAAATCTTTTCTCATATCCTGAATTCTTCTGATTAATTCACGAGCCATAGCTTCTTGTTTAATTTCTAAGGTGATGTTAGTATTTACAAATACGTTTCCACCTTCAAATTCAGATGAAACAAAGTCATCAGGAAGTTCTGAGTCAAATAAAATATCATCTTTGGATAATTCATGACCTTCAACAACAATGCTTCCGTTAGCTTCAAGATCAGCTTTAATTTGGTTACCGTCACCTTCTTTTAATGCTTTCATTACTTTACCCATGTCTCCTTTGAGTCTTGGACCTAAAGTTTTAAGGTTAGGTTTAGCATTGAATGATAACTTTTCAAATTCACTAGCGCAGATTACGTCTTTTGTATTTGATTGATCTTTAATGATGTCAGTTAACTCTTCAATAGCTTTTAAGACATCTTCATCCTGTGATACAACAGTGATGTCTGATACAGGCCATCTGAGTTTGAATTGTGCAATATCACGTGCTCTAATAGATGCATCGATTACATCACGAACAACATCCATTTTAGCTTCAAGTTCAGTGTCAATTGCGTCTTCATCATAGCCCCAATCGTTCATGTGAATACTTTCAAATGCATCTGAATCTACACCTTTTACAAGGTTTTCGTAGATTTCTTCACAGATGTGAGGAGCTATTGGACATAATACTGAGATTAATTTGACAAGTGCAGTGTATAAACTGTAGTAAGCTGCTAATTTGTCAGGATTGTCACTTTCAACCCAAGTTCTTCCACGGATAAGTCTTACATACCAACGGCTTAAATCTTCTAAGATGAAGTTATTGATTTTTCTGGTTGCTTTATGGAAGAATAATTTATCTAAGTCTTCAGCAACTTCTTTAACTAAAGTATTTGCTCTGGAGATAATCCATTTATCTTCAGATCTTAATTCCATATCATCTGCAGTTAAATCCATTGGGTTGAAGTTATCCAAGGACATGTAAGTGGTTGAGAATACATAAACGTTCCATAGGATATTGAACATTTTGTTGATGTTTAAAAGTTCATCCCAAACAAATTTTAAGTCATCCCATGGTTTTGAAGCCCATAACAAGTAGAATCTTAAAACATCAGCACCGTATTTTTCAATTACTTCTTCAGGAGCTACAACGTTACCTAATGATTTGGACATTTTGTTTCCGTTTTCATCCAATACAAATCCGTGCATCAATACTTTTTGGTACGGACTTTTACCCATTGAGATTACACCAGTTCCTAATTGTGAGTAGAACCAACCTCTGGTTTGGTCGTGTCCTTCAGTAATAAAGTCATATGGGAACCAGTCTTCGAATTTTTCTTTTTCTTCAGGATAATAAAGTGAAGCCCAACCAGCAACTCCTGAGTCAATCCATACGTCCAATACATCAGGAATTCTGTTAATAGCTTTTCCACATTTGTCACATTTTACTTCAACTTCATCAACATAAGGTCTGTGGATAAGTTCAGCATCAGAAACATTGATTTCGTTTAAGGATTCTTCTTTTAATTCACTAAGAGAACCGATTACTTTTAATTCACCACAGTCAGGACATTCCCAGATAGGAATTGGAATACCCCAGTATCTTTGTCTTGAAATAGTCCAGTCACGAGCGTTGTCAACCCAGTCATGGAACCTTCCTTCTCCAGCCCATTTAGGTACCCATTCTACACGAGCAATTTCATCTAACATTTTTTGTTTGATGTCAGTTACTTTTAAGAACCATTGTTTGGTTGCACGGTAGATAATAGGAGTTTTACATCTCCAACATACACCATATCTGTGTTCTAAAGTTTCTGCTCTGTACATTAATCCTTTGTCTTCTAAGTCTTGGATAATTTGAGCGTTTTCTTCTTTAGTGAATTTGGTATTGTATTTACCAGCTTCTTCGGTAAAGCATCCGTCTTCTCCAACAGGACAGAAAATAGGAATTCCATTAGCTTGACCTACTTCAAAATCGTCTGGACCGTGACCTGGTGCAGTATGTACTAAACCGGTACCTTCACCAAGTTCTACGTGGTCTCCGGATAAAATTGTGTGTACTGCATCGATTTGTTCAAATTCATCGTGAATAGGAACTTCATCAGATAAAATGTAGTCATAACTCATTCCAATTAAGTCTTCACCTTTAACTGTTTTGATAACTTCATACATGACTTCTTTTTCTTCGATGATTTGGTCTTCTTCATCTTCAGATTCTGCAGGGATTTTGGTCCTATGGATTTTAACTTGTTTACCTAAAACATCTTCCATTAAGTTTTCAGCTAAAATGTAGGTTTCACCATCTTTTGAAACATAAACATAGTCAAATTCAGGATTTGCACAAATAGCCATGTTTGCAGGTAATGTCCATGGAGTTGTTGTCCAAACTAAGAAATATGTATTTTCTTCTCCTCTTACAGGGAATTTAATAAAGATTGAAGGGTCAACTTTTTCTTCGTATTCAATCTCAGCAGCTGCAAGTGCAGTACCACAGTGAGGACACCAGCTGATTACTCTTTGGTCGTTTACGAGTAAATTTTGCTCATTTGCTCTTTTAAGTGTCCACCATGAAGATTCCATGTATTTAGGATCTAAGGTCATATATGGGTCATCCCAGTCCATCCAAACTCCTAATTGATCGAATTCTTGTTCCATAGCAACTTTGTTTTCCATTGCAAACTCTCTACATTTGTCTACAAAGGTTGCTATTCCAATTTCTTCTTCAATTTCTTGTTTGCTTTGAATACCCATTAAATGCTCTACTTTATTTTCAATAGGAAGACCATGCATATCCCATCCTGCTTGACGTCTTAAACTAAATCCGTTCATTGACTTGAATCTAAGATAGGAATCTTTAATAACCTTGTTCCAAGCAGTACCTAAGTGGATTTTACCACTACAATATGGTGGTCCGTCTAAAAATGAGTATCTTGGACCTTTTTCTCTAAGCTCATTGACTTTCTTGAAAGTATCTTGTTCTTTCCAGAATTTTTGTACTTTCTTTTCTATTTTATCATGATCGTATGATTTATCTGCCTCTTGTATTGGCATTCTAACTCCTCAAAAATAATAATTTATAATATATATTTTTTTGTTTTAGTTAATAAATAAAGTTTATGGAACACCCCTAAAACGCCAAATTAGACAGAAGATTACCTACAATTTAAATGAAAAAACAATTAATTATTTTAATAGATAACGGATTTGATTAAATTATTTTAACCATACTTTACATTAACAAAAAGCATTAACATAAAAAAAGTAGATTAAAAATTAGTATGTATATGAAATAAGTATGATTTTGTAAATACTCAAAAAATTGATATAAAATAATAACATAATTAGAAATATGGGATTTTATAGAAAATACAACACTATTCTTAAAACCATTGATAATGTTGTAAAATTATACAAAATAACAAAAAAAGATTCTAAAAAAACAAAAGATGATAAAAAATGAAGATTATTTATTTAAGCGATTTTAACTGTCCATACTCATATATTGGATTAAACAGAATAATGGAAGTTTGTAATGAACTTAGTCTTGATGTTAACTGGGAAATGAAATCATTTGAACTTGAACCTAAGCTAACAGAAGTTGCAGATGCCTGTGAGAGATATGCAATCAGAAACAATACTACCCCAGACAATGCAAAAAGCGAAATTGAAGAAATTGAAGAAATTGCAAAAAGTGAAGGATTAAATATGAACTACATGGATTTGAAACTTGCAAACTCCAAGGATGCCCACAGACTAGTCAAATATTGTGAAAGAAGACATCCACAAACAACCCAGGAGATTATCTTAAAAATCTTCGAATCCAATTTTATTGATAATGAAAATATCTCAGATAAAAATATTCTTGTTAAAATAGCTACTTCATGCGGACTTGATGAAAAAGAAATAAGCCAGTTTTTAGAATCCGAAACACTTTCCATTGAAGTTGACCTTGACATGGATGAAGCTCTCTCAAACGGAATAAACACAACTCCATACTATATCATAACCTATAAAGACGAAAGGTTAATGGTGCCTGGAGTTTTTGATAAAGAATCCTTTAGAATCGCATTTGAAGACATAATTAGTGGAAATATAAAAAATAACCTTCTTCCATTATAATTTCTTTTTTATCGTTAAAAGCTTAAATAATTTAAAATCAAATTAATAGCTAATGATTTTAAATAAAACCACTAATGAACAATATAATATAAAAATAACCTATGCAAATAGCTTTTACAAGAGATTTAAAGGATTGATGTTAAAAAAAGATTTTAGTGACGGACTACTTTTTACAAATCTTAAAGACTCAAGCATTCATACTCTTTTTATGAGATTTGAAATTGATGTATATTTTTTAGATGAAAATCTGCTTATTTTTGAAAAAACCACTTTAAAACCATGGAAATTCTATAAACCCAAAAAACAAGCCAAATATATTTTAGAAACAAAAAAAGACCTATTGAAGCTGAGTATCAATAATAAATTAAAATTTAAATAAAAAAAAAGAAAAACCTTAGATTTTATCTAAGATTTCATTAGGGTCTTCAAATATCTGAATATTGTCAATACTTGCTAATTTACGAGTATTTTCAATATCAATGTCCCTCATATAGATTGTAATAATTTTACCTTCAGAAATTGCATCATACGGACATGTGTTTCTACATAAACCACAGCCAATACATTTTGTTAAGTCAATTTCTTCATGTGGAATAATAGCCCCCTGTTCACAAGCCAAAGATGCAACACAATCATCACAGCTTTGACATTTAGAAGCTTCCATTTTTGATGGAAGAACTGTATCAATAGGTCCTGGATGAATATCAACAGGCACCATATACACTGGAACTGCACCTTTGCCTGACTGAGCAACAGCATTTGTTACTAATGTATCAGCTATTCCATAAACTATTTTTGAAACTGTATTTGCTGTAGCAGGTGAAACAATTAATAAATCGTATTTCCCAAGGGAAAGACGACCTGTAATTGGATATGAAAATTTTTGATTGGAATCAGTAGCAAGTTCACGGTATTTTCCACCGGTTAATCTTTCAACTCTTTCATAAAGACCATACATTTTAAGAACTTCTTCAGCAGCTCCGGACAAGAATATTGTCACTTCATGGTCTTTTGCGAGTTTTTCAGCAACCTGAACTGATTCTCTAAGTAAATGACCCGCTCCAGTAAATGCAAATCCTATTCTCATTTTAATCTATAATTTGTGGTATTGATATGCATCTCTATCGGAGAATGCGTAATCAAGACTTGTGTATTGGTTCATGAATTCAGCAACTTCATCAGCAATGTCTTCTTTGTCAACAGCAACACGTCTAATGAATTCTGCAACTTCATCCATTTCTTTTTCTTTTAATCCTCTTCTGGTAATTTCCTGAGTACCTATTCTGATACCGGAAGGATCATCGGAGTTGTCCCTGTTGTCTCCAGGTAAGAGGTTTTTGTTTAAGATAACATTGTTGTCAGCTAATTCACGTGCAATATCAGATGCTGATCTGATGTTGGTTAAGTTAACTGCAATTTGGTGAGATTGGGTGAACCCTAAATCTTCACATAATACATCAAATCCTCTTTCATACATTGCTTGACCTAAAGCTTGAGCGTTTTTAACAGTTTGTTTAGCGTAATCTTCACCGAATTCTAACATTTCAGCAGTAGCAATACCTAAACCAAGTAAGTGGTGTAAATGGTGGTTACTTACAACACCAGGGAATACTGCATTGTCGATAATATCAGCATTTTCTTCGTGGGAAAGGATAATTCCTCCTTGTGGACCCGGGAATGTTTTGTGGGTACTTCCCATCATTAAGTCTGCTCCTTCTTTAAGAGGTTGTTGGAATTGTCCTCCAGCAATTAAACCTAATACGTGAGCTGCATCGTACATGATTTTTGCACCGACTTCGTCAGCTGCTTCACGAGCTTCTTTAACTGGGTGAGGGAATAAGAATAAACTTCCTCCGAATAAGATGATTTCTGGTTTTTCTTCTAAGATTTTCTTATTCATTGCGTCAATATCAATGTTCATTACATTTTGGTCTAATGGGTGGAAAACAGTTTTTAATCCACGAATACCTGCTGCACTAACGTCAGCGTGAGAAATGTGACCTCCGGAAGGAACTTCCAAAGCCATTACTTTTTCACCAGGTTTTGCAAATCCGAAGAATGCTGCGAGGTTTGCAGTTACACCAGAAACAGGTTGAACGTTTGCATAGTCACAGTCAAATAATTGACAGGAAAGTTTTTTAGTCTTATCTTCAATTAAATCGACGTATTGACATCCTTCATAAAGTCTTTCAAAAGCTTGTCCTTCAGCATATCTGTGAGCAAAATCAGTACATAATGCTTCAGTAACTTCTACACTAGTTACATTTTCAGAAGCAATAAGGTTTATACTGTTTCTCATGTATTGAGTGTGTTCTTTAGCGATATTTTCAAAGTTTAAAATTTCATCTTGATAATTAGTCATTTACTACACCTATTATCCAATTATATATTTATGATTAGATTTTTGTAAATCATTTAATATAACAGTTATGAAAATTACAAAAAAATTAGTTAAAACAAAAAATAATAAAAAAATAAAAAAAGTAAAAGAAGAAGTTATTTAATTTTTAATATATTTCTTTAAATCTTCAACTTTATCAGTTTCTTCCCATGGAAGACCTTCAATACCAAAGTGGCCGTATTTAGCAGTAGGTTTGTAGGAAGTATCTCTTAAACGTAAAGTTTCAATAATTCCATCAGGAGTTAATCTGAAGTTTTCACGTACAATTTCTTCAAAGGTTAAATCTCCAATGTCTGCTCCGGTTCCAAAGGTATCTACCATAACAGAAGTAGGTTCTGCAACACCAATTGCGTAGGATAATTGGATTTCACATTTGGATGCAAGTCCACTAGCAACAATGTTTTTAGCAATGTATCTTGCCATGTAACAAGCACTTCTATCTACTTTAGTACAGTCTTTACCTGAGAATGCTCCTCCACCGTGGCGAGCATATCCACCGTAGGTATCAACGATGATTTTACGTCCGGTTAATCCTGCATCTCCGTGAGGACCACCGATTTCAAATTTACCGGTTGGGTTGATGTGCTCTTTGGTGTTTTCAGTCATTAATTCTTGAGGAATAATAACTTTAAAGAGTTTTTCACGGATATCTTCTTTTAATTGTTCTTGGTTATCAGACATGGTTTCGTCATGCTGGGTTGATAATACTACTGCATCAAGAGAGATAACATTTCCATCTTTATCATAATTTACAGATACTTGAGCTTTACCGTCAGGTCTTAAGTATGGAAGTTCTCCGGATTCTCTAAGTTCTGTTAATTTATTAGTTAATCTACGAGCAAGATCAATTGGGAAAGGCATTAAGGATTCGGTTTCATTAGTTGCAAAACCAAACATCATTCCTTGGTCTCCAGCTCCAGTTTCATCATCTCCACGATCTACACCTTGATTAATGTCTGCAGATTGTTCATGAAGCCTGTTTTGAATCTCACAACTATGACCATCGAATTTCAAATCAGGATTGTTATAACCAATTTCAACAAGTGTATCTCTTATGATTTGCTCAATTTCCTCTTTTGAAATACTAACTGAAGAGGTTATTTCACCAAATACCATACAAAAATCAGTAGTTAAACAAGTTTCACATGCAACATGTGCGTTTTTGTCTTTTGCCATATATGCATCTAAGATTGCATCAGAAACAATATCTGCAATTTTATCAGGGTGTCCCTGAGTTACTGATTCTGATGTAAATGTCCTATATATTTCATTCATAGTATCACCAATAATCATTGATAAATTCGTATTGTAATCATATAAATTTTTCGAAAATATCACGATTTTAATTAATATGTATAAAATATGTCTTAAATCTTATAAATAAATTATTAAAAATTTATGTAAAAAATAGCTATAAAATTAGAAAAAGTTACTAAAAAAAATAAAAAAAAGAAATAGAGAAAAAATCTCTATATCTATTTACCTAAGTCTTCAAGAGCAGCACTGATTTGTGCCATAATTTGCTCGGTTTTGAAGTGTTGTTGGTTCATAGCACCAGATGGACATGCACCTACACAAGTACCACATCCTTTACATAATGCGGAGTTAATTTGTGCAAATTCTTTTCCACCTACACCGTGTGCGATACCAATAGCTCCGTATGGACATAATTCAACACATACTTCACAAGCACCACAAATAGCTTCATCGTTAGCTGCAATAATAGGTTCGATTTCTACTTGACCTTGAGCCATTGGGATAGCTGCTCTGGATGCTGCAGCTGAACCTTGTGCTACGGAGTCAGGAATATCTTTAGGACCTTGTGCTACACCAGCAATGTAAACACCGTCAGTTAAGGTGTCAACAGGTCTGAGTTTAGGGTGAGCTTCCATGTAGAATCCGTCTGCGGATTTGGAAACACCTAAGGTTTGTCTGAGTTCGTCAGATCCTTCAGCGTGTTCAAGACCTACGCTTAATACAACTAAGTCGTAAGTGTATTCAGTTACTTTACCGAGTAAAGTATCTTCTGCTCTGATAGTTAAGGTTAAGTCATCGTTTTCGAAGATTTGTGCAGGTTTACCTCTGATGAATTCAATTCCGTATTTTTCTTGAGAGGTTTTGTAGAACTCTTCGTATCCTTTACCGAATGCACGGATATCCATGTAGTAACAAGTTACTTCGGTGTCAGGTTCGTGATCAATACATAATTGAGCGTTTTTCATAGAGTACATACAACATACTCTGGAACAGTAAGGTTTACCGATAGTTTCATCTCTGGAACCGACACAGTGGATGAATGCTACACGTTTAGGTTCGAGACCGTCGGAAGGTTTGATTACGTGTCCACCAGTAGGACCGGATGCGTTAATCATCCTTTCAATTTCCATAGCGGTAATTACGTTAGTGTAACGTCCGTATCCGTATTGGTAAATTCCAGATGGGTCGAATGGGTCGTAACCGATTGCTGCTACAATAGTACCAACTTCTAATTCGATTTCAGAAGCTTCTTGGTTGTGGTCGATAGCGTCAGGTCCACAAGCTTGGGTACATAACATACATTCAATACAGTAATCTTTGTCAATAGTTGCACATAATGGTACAGCTTGAGGGAATGGGATGTATGCAGCTTTAACCATACCTACACCTTCGTCGTAGTAGTTAGGGATTTCGATAGGACAAGCTTCTACACATGCTCCACATCCGGTACAAAGATCTTCATCAACATATCTAGCTTTTTTCTCTACTTTTACAGTGAAGTTACCGATGTATCCGTCAACTTCTTTTACTTCTGCGTAGGAAATTAATTCGATGTTTTCGTGTTTTGCACAGTCTACCATTTTAGGTGCTAAAATACACATTGAACAGTCAAGAGTAGGGAAAGTTTTATCTAATTGTCCCATTCTTCCACCAATGGTTGGGTTTCTTTCTACCATGTAGGTTTTGAATCCCATATCACCTAAATCTAATGCGGTTTGGATACCACATACTCCACCACCGATAACTAATGCTTTGTCATCTACTGCTACTTTGGTAGCTTCTAATGGTTCGAGTAATCTTGCTTTTGCAATAGCCATACGTACTAAATCTTTAGCTTTTTCGGTAGCTGCTTCTGGTTCATCCATGTGTACCCAAGAGTCTTGTTCTCTTAAGTTAGCAAATTCAAATAAGAATTTGTTTAATCCAGCTTCTTCTACACATCTACGGAAAGTAGGTTCGTGAAGACGAGGAGAACATGCTGCAACAACAATTCTGTTTAAGTTTTTCTCTTTGATATCTTCTTGGATCATTGCTTGACCTGGGTCAGAACACATGTATTTGTAGTCAGTTGAGTGAACTACGTTTGGTAAATCTTTAGCGTATTCTGCAACAGTAGGACAGTCTACGACTCCACCAACGTTTACACCACAGTGACAGACGTAAACACCAATCCTTAATTCTTCGTTATTATCTTTCATATTTTCTGCCATATAATTCACCTTGTACAAGTCGTGAAAAATATCTAATATATATAAAAAATTGCAATTTTAAAAACAGTAGTAAAATTTTACATAGTATTAGATAATATTTATGTAGTAAAAACACTCTTATAAAGATTTCTATAAAACATTTAGAGTAACGTTTATATATGATGAACTAAAATATTTGAAAAATTAAGAGCAATAAATAAATTAAGAATAAAACACTTTATTAAAGTCAAATAAAGAACAAATATTAATTTTTAATAGGAATAAAAGAAAAATAATTGAAAAAAAAATTAATTTTTATCTATACAAACGAAATGATAATAGGTAGTGTAATCAAAGAGATTACAGTGTTGATAAATATACAATCAGAGGTTAATTCATAATCTAAATCATATGTGATTGCTAGTAACAAAGCAAGCATTGCTGATGGCATTGCTGATTCAATAATTAATACTTTAAACTGTAAATCAACTATACCCAACATTTTTGCAATTAAAAATGTAATAGCCGGAAGAATCATTAATTTCATAGCTGATGTAAACACGATCATTGATTTACTTCTCTTTAAAGCTGAAAAATCAATGGAAAGTCCTAAAGTAATCATAATTAAAGGAATTGCACCCTGTCCCAAATAGGAAATAGTATTATCTAAAACACTTCCAATTGGTATATTTAAAAAATTAAATATTAAACCTAAAATAACGGACCATAAAGATGGGAATAACAATGTTTTAACAACAGCACTTTTTAGTGTTCCTCCAAACTTCAAAATCAAGACAAATGATAAAACTAAAAATATACATAATGTCGATACATCACAAAATATAGCTCTTAAAAGTCCTTCCTGACCAAAAATACCTAAATTAATCGGATATCCCATAAAAGCTGTGTTAGCTATTACTAAACAAACCAATATACTCCAGATTTTTTTATCATCATAATGCAATCTTTTCAAAATTAAATAAGAGATAACACCAATAATAAGATATGAAAACATTATAATGCAGGGCAATACACACAATTGAGAAAATTGAGATAATTCAGCATTATAAACTGCATTAAAAATCATACATGGCATTAAAACATACATTACTATTTTATTAAGAATATCTCCATCATTTGCTGATATGAAATCTATTCTTTTAAGAGTATAACCTACAGCAATCATTATAATGATTGAAAAAATAGTAATTGATATTGCATTCATAAAAAAAGTATTAATGTTTATAATATTTAAAATTTACTGAAAAAAATAAGAAAATAGAGTTAGTTATTTAACTAACAATACCTTCGCTAGTAATTTTGAATACACATTCACCTTCAGGTAAGTGAGGTGAGTCTACTAAACGTGCAATTCTTTTTCCAGCCAAACCTTTTTTAAGCCAGATTCTGTAAGTAGAAGCGTGTCCTAAAACGTGTCCACCAATAGCTTTTGTTGGGCTTCCAAAGAAGGAATCAGGTTTAGCTTGAACTTGGTTTGTAATAAATACAGCAACATTGTAAGTATTAGCAATTTGTTGAAGAGAATGTAAATGTTGGTTTAATTTTTGTTGTCTTACTGCTAAAGACTCTCTTCCAACATATTCTGCTCTGAAATGAGCCATTAAAGAGTCAACAATAACTAATTTAACATTTTTACCATTTTGAATTAAATCATTGATTTTATCAACCATTAAGATTTGGTGAGAAGAGTTGAATGCACGAGCAACATGGATTCTTCCTAAAACTTCTTCAACATCTAATTCAAAACCTTCAGCAATTTGTCTGATTCTTTCAGGACGGAATGTGTTTTCAGTATCCACAAATACACATTCACCATCAAGACCACCTAATTCTTCAGGTAATTGAACAGTTACAGCTAATTCATGAGAAATTTGACTTTTACCAGATCCAAATTCACCAAATACTTCAGTAATAGATTGAGTTTCAATTCCACCGCCGATTAAATCATTGAACTCTTGACTACCAACAGTAATATGTCCAACGTCTTTTCTTCTTTCATCAACTTCCAATGCAGTTTCAAAATCAATGTTTTCAGATTTACGAGCAGCTTCAATAACTTTTTCAGCAACACCTTCACCGATTTCTGCTTTTACAGATAATTCTTTAGCAGTAGCGGTTGCTAATCTCATCATATCTGCAAATCCTGCATCCCTTAATTTTTCTGCGGTTTTTTCTCCAACACCTGGTAAATCATTTAATTCAACCATAATTCTCATTCCTTTTGTTTATTTAATAGTATTTTGATAAAATTTTCTTAGGATTTAACCTATTTTCTTCATTATAATCATCGAAACTTACATTAGCTAAAATTTCAATAGTAAGACCTTCTAAATCTTCAAGTTTGTCTTCAATTCCGTAACCATCATCAACAATGCTGATAATTTCTTCTTTGTTCATTCCAATCAATTCTTCAGCTAAATTATCGAAGAAAGTGACTTTAATTGAACCAGTATCATCTTCAATCCTTAAAGGAACCATGAGAAGATATTTAGGATCATCGAATACATGACCACAGTAATCACAGATATATTCATCTTCTGTTTCTTCTACGGTTTTTCCACAAGCAGGACATCTTTTACGGATAACTCTATCAGCTTCCACATCATGGATAGTACCTGTTACACAAACATTAACATCATCTTCAGTTAATGATTCGATAGGTTTAGGAACGTAAATTGCTTCCATTAATTCATCTTGTGAAGGTAATCTTTCAAGTTCGTTTTCATTTGGTTCTAAAATTGCAGTGCTTCTATTAACAACAGCTTCAATACGGTTGTCTCTGTCTAAATCGAAACGAGGATTTTGTAATTTAATTGCTTGACCCATTTCAAATTCTCTTTGAGCATTGTCATCCCATAAGACAATTCTAATAGAACCAGTTTCATCTGCAATTTCAATATTTCTTACAGCACCAGTATCCCCATTGTCTCTTTCAAATGTACGAACATCGTTTAATTCAATGACACGACCTATGATAATGACATCAGTATCATCTTCATCGATCTCTTCAATTTTCTTATAATCATATAATGCTTTTTCTAATGTAGCTAATTCTGGTATAAACATTGCAGAAGCTTGTTCTTCAGATAATTTAATAAGACGAGCTCCACTACCAATATTTAAGTCTACACTATACATTCCTAATCTGGTTCTTGCATTTTCAATTTGGTATGCGTCTCCAACGAGATATTCTTCTTCAGCACGTTCATTCCATAAGGATAATCTGACTTTACCGGATTCATCAGCAAAGGTTAATGAACGTACGATTCCAATACTTCCATCATCTCTTTGGAATTCATTAGTATCATCTACAGAAAGGATTCTTCCAACAACATCAAGTTCAATTCCATCATCATCAATAGTGTAAATTTCACCAATAGGAACTGGTCTTAATTGTTCTCTTAAATCATTGAATGCATCTAAATCTTCCATAGATAAGTTTTCAGGATTAATAGTAATTTGAGTATTAAAGTTAGTATTCATTGAGTATTGGCTTTGAGTATATTCATCAAATCTTACAGTACCGCCAATAATTTTTATGATATCTCCTTTGTTAATTGGTAATTGAGTGTCATCTCCCCATAATGTAACTCTAATCTCACCGGTTGTATCTCTAACATCAAAGTTTCTTAAACAACCTTCAGAACCATCAGTTTTTCTTGTAAATGTTTTGATATCTTGAAGTCTTGAAACAATTCCTTTAATTGAAACATCTTGTGCTTCAGATAAGTCTCCAATAAGTGAGAATTCATGTGTAACTTCAGGAACGTCGAAATCACCTTTGATAATCCTACCGTCCCAATGGGTTAATGACATTTCACTTTCGCCATCCCTGTTCATTCTTTCACGGGCTTGAGCCTGGATAATTTTAACTGTGTCACCATCTTCAAGACCTAAGTCTTGGATTAATTCAACATTCTTATTCCATAATGTGTAAGTAATTTTACCGGAATAATCTTGTAAATCAATAGATGCAACTTTTCCTTGCTTACCATTCTTTTCATAGGATCTAACAGTTGAAATTCTAACGATTCTAGCAATAATATTAACTTTAGTATCACCTTGGATATCTGCAATATCTGTGATATCTTCAACATATTCCGGATATTTTGAAGGGTCTTCATCTAAATGAATAAGGGTGGATCTTTGTCTTAAATTACCTTCAAGACCTGAATATCCTTCTTTAATATCTACACCTTTAATTTGGATAATTTCTCCTTCGTTAACATTCTTAAGAAGCTTGATATTTTGAGTCCAGAATACTGTTCTAATTGTACCAGTGTTATCTTTTAATTCCACATTACAGACTTGTCCACTTTGTCCTTTACGTGTTTTAAATGACCTTGGGTTTGAAATGGAAATTACTCTACCGGAAACTGTTGCATCTTTCATATCTTTTTCAAGTTTATCGATAGTGTCAGCAGCATAATCAGGTTGTTCAGAGATTACTTCAATTTCTTCGTTGACATATTCACCTACTACCATTTCAGCAAATGTTTCTTCACTCATAAATGAAGCATGCTCATTTTTACTTTTATAATAATCCATTCTATTCAAAAAGTCTTCTGGTGAAATCTTATCTTTAACTTTATTATAATATTCTAAGATTTCAGCACTCATTTCTACTCCAGCTTCATCACAGGATTCATCAGATGATTCATCATCGACACCATATTTTTCTAAAATAATATGAGCGGCATCTACTTCATCATAAAGATCATTTTCCATGAGAATTTCATCTATTTGTGCTTGAAATTCTTCTTCAGAAAGTTGATCGCTAATTTTTTCATATAAATTTATAATTTCTTCTTGCATACCAAACCCCTCATTGAAAAGTTAATTATTATTTTATAACTAGAATGTATATAAAAATTATTAGAGAGAGCATTTGAAAAGTAATGCATATACTAAAATTAAAAATAAATTAATAAAAATATTTCTTAAGTGCATCTATGTTAAAAAGTGAAAAAAAGTTAATATGCATTATGATTTTTCTTTAATACAGTTTTAATCATAATACCTAAGTCTAAACCTAAATGCCAGTTTTCTACATATTCAATATCATATTCAATACGTTTTTTAATTGAGGTATCTCCACGACAACCATGAATTTGAGCCCAACCAGTTAATCCAGGTCTAACTTGATGTTTAACCATGTATTTAGGAACAGTTTCCTTGAATTGTTTAACAAAATATGGTCTTTCAGGTCTTGGACCTACAACACTCATATCACCTTTCACTACATTGAAAAATTGAGGTAATTCATCAATACTGGTTTTTCTTATAATTTCCCCAACTTTGGTTTTTCTTGGGTCATCTTTTGTTGTCCATTCAGACTTTTCCTCATCAGGATCTTGGACTTTCATACTACGGAATTTATACATCATGAAAGGTTTACCGTTATGACCTATTCTTTCCTGTTTGAATATAATAGGTCCTTTGGAAGACAATTTAATTGCAATAGCAGTTATTAACATGATTGGTGATGTAATAATAATTGCAATTATTGATATGATGTAGTCTGAGAGATATTTCAAGAATTTATTGAAATCATCATCTAAAGGAACATATCTGATATTAATAATAGGAATGTCATCAACCATATCTACAGAAGGCTGAGCAGGGAAATATCTGATATAATCAGGAATAATCTCCGCTTTAATTCCAACTCTCTCACAGCTTTCCACAAGATCATTGATTTTATCATAATATTGTAAAGGAATAGCTAAAACAACTCTGTCAAATCTGTTTTTATCAAGAATTGCATCAATATCTGAAAAAGATCCAATGATACTGCTTCCTTCAATTTCACGTCCAATATGATCTTGGCGTCCTAAAAAACCACTTACAACAAATCCCATATATGGATTTTCACGAATCTTACGTGCAAATTTGAAAGCTAGTTCATTATCTCCAACAATGAGAATATGCTTAATATTTTTGTTGTTAATGCGTATTCTTCTTAAAAAAGCCCTGATTGTAAATCTTTCAATGATTGCAAAGAAAGTTGAAATCATAGCTAATAAAATCAACATAATCCTTGAAAAGTTAGGTTGATTTATGATAAACAAAATTGACACTAATACAATAAATGCAACAATGTTTACCTTAATTAATTGGGTAGCTTCTGAAAATATATTTTTATAAGTTCTACGGGGCTTATAAAGGCCAAACGCGAAATATAAAATTAAATAAACAGGAATTATTGCAAAAGCAAAGAATAAAAAATAACTTACAAATCCTAAATGTCCTCCAAGAGGTCCAAAAAGAGTAGTTTTGAATCTTAACCATAAAGAACAAAGAAGTGCCAATGCAATAACTAAAACATCAATTAAAACCAATGCTAAATTCAATAATTTTTGGTTTTCTTTAATCATTAAACTACCCCCAAACTGATTAATATTAATTATTTGAATTTAATAATTATTTAATCTTTCTTTTTAAATAAATTTAAAAATAGCTTTAAAATACATAAAACAGCAATCCCAATATAGACTACAATATTGACTATAAATGAAGACTCGTCTGCATGATGTTTTTTATAATAAATGTACATTGCTCTGTAAAACTCATAAATCAATTTGGATTTTTGTTTTTTACTGCTTGCACCTTTTAAATGGGTAATTTTAGATTCTCCATAGTATATAATCTTCCAGCCTGCTTTTTTAATCCTATAACAAAGGTCAATATCTTCACCATACATGAAAAATGTTTCATCAAGAAAACCTGACTGGTTTAGTGCCTCACTTCTCATAAACATAAATGCTCCGGTAAGACAGTCAATTTCATAGATTTCATCATCAGGAAGATTATCTAAGTTATAGTCATTGTCTTTGCTTTTTGTTGGAATATGAAACAATCTGAAAAATGAATTTTTAACGTTTGGAAAACTCCTTTTACATGCTTTGTCAAGTTCACCGTTTTCTAAAACAACTCTGCATCCGCATGCACCGACATCTTCATGATTTTCCATATAGTTGTAGATGTTATTTAATGTATTTTCCCAAACAATTGTATCTGAATTTAAAAGAAGAACATATTTACCTTTTGCAATCCTTAAAGCCTGATTATTTCCTGCTGCAAAACCGTTATTTTCTTTTGATGCAATAAATGTTACTTTATCGCCAAAATATTCTTTTAGCTTTGCAAGGCTATCGTCACTGGATGCATTGTCAACTACCAAAATCTCATATTCAAATGAACATTCATTTTCAAAAATAGAATTAATAGTATTTTTTGTTAGTTCAAATGTTTGATAGTTTACAATTACGACTGAAAGGTCCATATTAATCATCTTTTTAAAAATTTAATAGTGTTTATTATTAATCTGAATTCAAGTTTAAAATAGTTTTTTGTATTTTTGGATTCAAATTTAACCTTATCTATCTTACTTCTAGTAGATAATCCTTCACGTAACCCAGCCCTGTAAGTTTTACCAAAGCCTTTTTTGCAAAAGAATATGTATTTAATTAAAAATCCTAAAAACAGGAAAACAAAATTTAGAATTTTTAGTGGAATTGGAATATTTTTATAAACTACCCATACATTATTACGGGCCGCTAATTTGACCTTGAATTCATTATATCTGCTTCCTGAAGTTGCACTTCCAATATGATAAACAATAGCTTCAGGACATAAAAGGTTTCTATATCCGTTAATCCTTGATCTAATAGCTAAATCAACATCTTCCATATATGCAAAGAAGTTATCATCAAATAAACCTATTTCTTCTAAAATTGATTTATTATACATTGCAGCTCCAGCACAGCTTGAAAAAATATCTCTTACTTCAACATATTCACTGGATTTATGATTTTCCCCTACTTTTTTAGTCCATGCAAGAAGATTGTATTCATCCCCTACATCATCAATTAAGTCTTTATTGTTATATTGAAGCATTTTAGCCTGAACTGAGAAAATATCATCGCTGGAAGTTATTAAATCGATTAATTTTTTAATTGATCCTTTTTTAATTTCTGTATCATTGTTAATTAAAAATATAAGACTGTTTTTAGCTTTTCTTATCCCCTGGTTAACCGCTGGTGAAAAACCTACATTTTCTTTGTTTTCAATTAAAACCAACGGGAAATTGAACTTATTATTTTTAAGATAGTCAATACTAGAGTCACTAGACCCGTTATCTATAATGATAACTTCACCAATATACTCACTATCTTCATTAAGGGACTCTAAGAATGTTTTTAAAAATCTTTCCCCATTATAATTAGGTGTAACAACAGAAACTTTCATATTAATCAATTGAATTTTTAAGTTTTTTCCATATTTTATAATAATTCTTTGGACTTAATAAGAATAACTTTATTTTAAGTTTGAATTTAGAATCTCCTTCAAACTTGGATAATTTTGTAAATAAGTCTAATTCTTTCATTTGTGAGAGTACTTCATCAAAATCATAATTGTTTACAAAAAAATAATTCATATTTCCAAAAATAGCTTTTGGTATTCTTGATGTTATTATTAAATCAGCTAATTCATCTTTTCCATGCTTTTTGTAGTATTTTGCTAAATTTTCAAATACATCTACAATATAAAAACGTCTGAAATTAGATGTTCTAATAGCTGAATTCTCATGCTGGATATAACAGTATGTTGCTTCATTACTAATGGAAATAACATCTCCAAAAACTAATGCTTTAAGTGCAAACTCTGTATCTTCACCATATACAACATCTGGTGTGAATCTGATATTATTCTCATCAATAATACTTTTTTTATACATTAACTGACAAAATGAGAAAGGAATTTCCATATTCAATTCCATTTTTATAAAATCTTCACAAGAAATTGATTGAGTTTCAAACTTGTAAGGATTAGAAATATTATTTTTTTCTTTTTTAACTAACTGTACTAAACTGAAATCAGTTTTTCCATTGTATAATTCTGATAAATGATTTTTTTGTATATAATCATCTGCGTCAACAAAAACAATATATTCACCACGTGCAAGTTCAATTCCACGATTTCTTGCACAGCTTACACCATAATTATCCTGGTGAACTATATTGTGACTTATATTTGATTTGGATAATTTTTCTTCAATTATTTCAAGACTGTTGTCGCTAGAGCCATCATCTATGACAATAACTTCAAAATCCTCAAAATCCTGATTAATTATTGAATCAAGTGTGGTACCTATATACTCACAACTATTATAAACTGGAACGATTACACTAACCTTAATATTATCCATTTTATCAGCCATTATTTTAATAGAAAGTCGACAACTCTTTTAGATGAATCACCATCAATTACATCAAATTGTGTCTTAGTAAATTCAGATATTTTGCTTTTATCAAATTCCTCATTTTTAATTACATTTATTAATTCATCAGAGGTATAAACAATTGGTCCTGGAACGGTTTTTTCAAAATCATAGTAAAATCCACGTTCATTTGACAAATAGCTATCCAAATCATATGTGAAAAATATAGCAGGCTTATCCAAAGCCACAAATTCTATCATAATAGACGAATAATCAGTAATTAAGATATCACTTATAAGCATTAATTCCTGTTCACATTCATAATTACTTGCATCAATATAGCTTCCTTTGGATATAATATCCTCTTTGTAGAAGTCTTTGATTTTAGGGTGAAGTCTTAAGGATAAAACATACTCATCACCTAAAACACGGTTAAATTCATCTAAATTCAAGTAATTAAATACATTATTGTATTTTTCATCATCTCTAAATGTTGGAGCATACAATACAATTTTCTTATCTGTTGGGAAATTGTTGTCTTTTAAAAATTTTGATTTTAATTTGTCTACATCATGATTTTCAAAATAGTAGTCCATACGAGGAAGGCCTAATGATTTAATTTTACTCTCAGATATCTGGAAAGCTTCCTTATAATATTTTTTAACATTATTTGAAGTGACAATTAAATAATCTGTTTTATTAGAGATTTTTTCAAGAATTTCTCTGCTTTGAATATCTACAGATCCTCCGAACTTCTTAGAAGCACCTGGAGCATGCCATAACTGAACAACAACAGTTTCAGGATTGAAATTCATAAAAGCAAGCGGGAAAAAATTGTCATTTAGGAATATGAATTTTGAACTAGAGAGCTTTTTGAAACTACTAATAGAAAATTTATCCTTGTAAAAATAGTGAAAATCAAAGTTTCCACGATTCTCAAATTCCTTTTTAATATAATCTAAGTTACCTTTAAAGGATTCTTTTGAATCAATGATAAATGAAACTTTGTTATTATTAATTTTGGTGCTTTTAAATAAATTAAATAAAGCACCATAAAATTTATGGGCTATATAACTCATATTAAATTACTTAAAATAATACTCCAGACTCAATCATAGATTTAATACCTAAAATGAAAATTGCAAGTCCACCAGCGAAATTAATGTAACGAGCATATTTCATTGCAATTTTGGTACCAAATGTTCCAATTGCAAGCCAAGCACAAACAGCAATTAAACTTAAAATACCAAGAACAAAAGGATTAACGTGAGCAACAACACCTTGAGCAGCTAAAATTAAATTCTCGATATTTCCAAAAATTAATAATCCTGCGAATTGTTTTAATTCATCCATTCTAATCGCCTCTTATTGACTCAATCATTGCTTGAGCACCTAAAATGAAAATTGCTAAACCACCAATAAAATCAATTAACGGTGCATATTGAATAAACATACCAGTTGCAAAAGTACCAATGAATAACCAGATACATACACAAACTATACTTGCAACACCTAATTTAACAGGATTTACTCCTGCAACAACTCCCTGAGAGGATAATACTAAATTCTCAATGTTTCCAAAAATAATTAAACCTAAAAAGGGCAAATACTGCTCTAACATACTCACCATTCCTCCAAATAATTTAATAAAACATTATTTCCTACTTATCTTAATAAGATTAATAAAATATATAAAATTATCCTAAATTTACAAAATAACTAAATCTTAAAAAATAATGAAAAATTAGTGAACTGGTTTAAAATTAAAAACAATAAGGAACCATATCACAAAAAAATTAAAAAAAGTTTTCAAAACAGATAAAAAAAGAGGTAAGTTTCAAGTGTAAAAATTATCTGCATGAATACATTTTTTCATAATACTCTTTATATTCGCCACTTTTGATTTGATTGGTCCAGTTTTGATTATCCAAGTACCATTGGATTGTCTGTTCAATACCAACGTCAAATGAATACTTTGGGCTCCAACCAAGGTCATTTTGGATTTTATTTGAGTCAATTGCATAGCGTCTGTCATGACCCAATCTATCGGTTACAAATTCAATTAATGACTCATCTTTGTCTAATTGGCTTAAAATTAATTTAACAATTTCAATATTTTGTTTTTCGTTATTTCCACCAATATTATAAACTTCACCAAGCTTACCATCGTGAAGAACCAAATCAATAGCTTGACAGTGGTCATAGACATGTAACCAATCTCTTACATTCTTACCATCGCCATATACTGGAAGTTTTTTATCCTCCAATGCGTTTGAAATCATTAATGGAATAAGTTTTTCCGGAAACTGGAAAGGACCATAGTTATTAGAACAGCGAGTAATATTTATCGGTAAACCAAATGTTTCACCATAAGATCGGGTAATTAAATCTCCACTTGCTTTTGAAGCAGAATATGGACTGTTTGGCTGTAAAGGAGTAGTTTCTTTGAAGTATCCTGTTTTTCCTAAGCTTCCATAAACTTCATCTGTTGAAATCTGAATATATTTTTCAACACCATACTGTTTAGCTGCATTTAACAAAACCTGTGTTCCCAAAACATTTGATTTAATAAAGATTTCAGGATCACTAATACTTCTGTCAACATGACTCTCAGCAGCAAAATTAATAACATAATCTGATTTTTCAACCAGTTCATCAACTACTGCTTTATCACAAATGTTTCCTTTAACAAAAGAATAGTTATCCTTATTTTCTATATCCTTTAAGTTTTCAAGGTTTCCACAGTATGTTAAATCATCTAAGTTAATAATTTCATATTCAGAGTATTTATTGACCATATATCTGATAAAATTACTTCCAATAAACCCTGCTCCACCGGTAACAAGTATTCTTGACATGAAAATCACTCATATTTAATTTGAGATTGCTTAAAGCTTAGCCATTGTTTATCCTTTTCGGATAAAATTACTTCATCAATTCCATCTAATGGCCAGTCAATAGCAATATCTTCATCATCCCATTTAATTCCACTTTCATCTTCGCCGTGATAGAATTCTGTACATTTATACACGAATTCAGCTTCATCAGACAATACTAAAAATCCATGAGCAAATTTAGGAGGAATATACAATTGTCTTTTATTTTCATCAGACAAGATAGCTCCAAACCATTTACCATAAGTTGGAGAGTCAGCTCTTAAATCAACACCAACATCAAAGACTTCTCCCTTAATAACACGGACTAATTTGCCCTGAGGGTATTTTACTTGCAAGTGTAAGCCTCTTAATACTCCTTTAGTTGATTTTGATTGATTATCCTGAACAAATGTCAAGTCATAACCAGCATCCTTAAATTCCTGTTCATGGTATGTTTCCATAAAATATCCTCTGTCATCTTCAAAAACAGTAGGTTCTACCATAAACATTCCATCAATGTCTGTTTTTATAAAATTAAATTTTCCCATAAAACTCACTTTTTAGCTAAATTAAATAAATATTCGCCATAATCTGTTTTTTTAAGTTCTTCTGCAGTTTCAAGTAATTGCTCTTTTGTGATATATCCTTTATAATAAGCAATCTCTTCAAGACATGCAATGTATAATCCCTGTCTTTTTTGAATTGTTTCAATGAAGTTTGCAGCTTCCAGAAGTCCTTCATGAGTTCCTGTATCAAGCCAGGCCATTCCTCTTCCCAATAGCTCAACTTTAAGCTTTCCACGTTTTAAATACTCTTCATTAATTGAAGTTATTTCAACTTCACCTCTTGGGGAAGGTTCAACGTTTTTGGCAATTTCAATTACATCGTTATCATAGAAATAAAGCCCAGGAACAATATAATTTGATTTAGGATTTTCAGGTTTTTCTTCAACTGAAATTACATTCCACTCCTTATCAAATTCAACAACACCAAAAGCTTTAGGATTGTTTGTGTAGTATCCGAAAATTACTGCTCCTTCTTCTAGTTTAGTTGCCCTTTCAAGGATTTCTGTAAATCTGTGTCCATGAAATACGTTATCTCCTAAAATTAAAGCAACATTATCATCACCAATAAATTCTTCACCAATGATAAATGCTTCAGCAAGTCCGTTAGGGTCGTCTTGAACAGCATATGAGAATTTAATTCCTAAACTTTCACCGTCACCTAAAAGATCCTTATACATCGGTAAGTCCCTAGGAGTTGAAATAATTAATATTTCCTTAATCCCAGCAAGCATTAAAACAGAAATAGGATAATAAATCATAGGTTTATCATATAAAGGCAATAATTGTTTTGAAACAGCTTTTGTAATAGGATAAAGACGAGTTCCAGAACCTCCTGCAAGTACAATACCTTTCATAATAATCACTTAATCATAATATTATTTTTTATAACTAATATAATTTTAAAAATCAATCAGCTCAATATACTCACTGATTGCATCTTTGTAATTTCTAAGTGGTTTAAATCCTTTATCAGTCCAGTTTTTATTTTCAAGTACTGAATAGCTTGGACGTGGTGCTGGACGGGCAAACTGCTTTGCTGTAACAGGCACTACATTAACATCAACATCTGCAACTTCAAATATATATCTTGCAAATTCACACCAGGAGCAGCTTCCAGAGTTTGTTAAATGATAAACACCATAAAAATCAGTTTCAATAAGCTCACCAATAGCTCTGGCCAAATCCAAAGTGTAGGTCGGTGATCCAACTTCATCATAAACCACAGTTATTTCACTGTGATTTTTAGCAAGTTCAAGCATAGTTTTAGGGAAATTTCTACCGTTAACACCATATAACCATGCAGTTCTAATAATGAAGTATTCATCAAGAATTTCCTTAATAGCTTGTTCACCTTCAAGTTTTGTTTTTCCATAAACACTTATTGGTCCTGTTTTATCATCTTCTACCCACGGTCTGTCGTTTTTACCGTTGAAAACATAGTCTGTACTTATATGAACTAAAACACTGCCAGATTGCTTACATGCTAAAGCAAGGTTTCTTACACCTTCTGCATTTACATCATAAGCATGCTGTTTATTTTCTTCACAGCCATCAACATCAGTGTATGCAGCAGAGTTTATTACAATATCAGGTTTTTGGCTTAAAATAAACTCCAAGGTGTGATTTTTATCAGTGATATCCAATGTCTTAGAAGTTGTGAGTATTAGCTCATGCTTATCTGATAAAACTTCTTTTAAGTCAAATCCTAACATTCCATTAGAACCAGTTATTAAAATCTTCATATTACCACTTAAAACTTTAATATTAGTTTTAATAAATATTATATTTATATTTAAACGGAGTCAAAATTATGAAGGTATGTATTATAGGTCAAGGATATATTGGGTTGCCAACTGCAGCTCTTTTTTCAAAAAGTGACTGTGAAGTTGTTGGAGTAGATATCTCACCGGAAATGGTTGATAATTTAAACAAAGGAATTATTCACATTGAAGAACCGGGAATTGGAGACCTAATTAACGATGCAATAGCTAATAATTCATATTCTGCTAGCTTAACACCTCAAAAAGCAGATGCATTCATTATTACTGTGCCAACACCATACATTGTGGAAAACTATAGCTGTGATTTAAGCTATGTTATTGACGCATGTAACTCAATTTTACCGTTCTTGGAAAAAGGAAATACAGTTATTGTTGAATCTACAATTGCTCCGCTTTCAACTGACGAACAAATAAAACCAATTTTTGAAAAAGCAGGTTTTACTATTGGAAAAGACTTGTTCCTTGCACATTGTCCTGAACGAGTTCTTCCGGGTCAAATCATGTATGAATTAGTTAACAACAACCGTATTATCGGAGGAGTAACTCCTGAATGTGCTAAAAAAGCTAGTGAAGTATACGGACAATTTGTTGAAGGTGAATTAATACTTACTGAAGCAAAAACTGCTGAACTATCAAAATGTATGGAAAATACTTTTAGAGATGTAAATATTGCACTTGCAAACGAACTTGCCAAAATCTGTGCTGAAATAGGTGTTAATGCATTAGATGTTATTGAAATGGCAAATAAACATCCAAGAGTAAACTTACATTCCCCAGGACCTGGTGTTGGAGGACACTGCCTTGCTATTGACCCATACTTCATTTATGCAAAAGCTCCACAACAAGCAAAAATCATTAAATTAGCAAGAGATACCAATAAATCCATGCCTGATTTCGTATGTGATAATGTAAGAAAAATCATTAAAGAAGGTAAAATAGGTGTTTTAGGCGTTTCTTATAAAGGAAATACTGATGATGACAGAGAAAGTCCCGCATATGAAATTATTTCCAAATTAAGTGATGATTACAACATTATGATTCATGACCCTCATATTGAAAATCCTACCTTTGTAAGCTTTGAAGAAGTTGTAAAAGACAGTGATTTGATTTTAGTGCTTTGTGATCATGATGAATTCAAAGAACTAGACTATGATTTAATTAAAAATAGTATGGAAAATCCAGTTATCTTTGATACAAAAAATATAATAAGAAAAGTCCCATGTGATATTAAATTATATAATTATGGGAACTTATATGAATTAAACTAAAAATTAACAGATTGATCTTGCGGGATTGGTTGACCTTCCCATGCTCTAAGACTAGTCCATGGCGCAGACGGAGATATCCAAAATGCGTCATCCTTGTCCAATCCTAAAGCTAAAAATACAAAACAGCATGAATAAAGTGTTCCTGTATTAACACTATCTTCAGCAACATCAATTTGTGGACCATACAAACCAATATTTAACCATCCTTGTGAAGTAAAATTCTTATTTGATCCAAATTGAGTTTTTAAAACTTTTGTAAGAGCAGCTCTAACCTGTGCAACATCAATGTTTCTTGGTAATATCTTAAGTAATGCAGATTGAGACATCAAATAGAAAACACCACAACGGTAAGATAAATATTTTCCAAGTAAAGGATAAGTTCCTTCAGGTGAGATAAGTCTTTCAAGTTGAGATGATAATCTTGAAGACCTCATTAATTGAACATCTAAGAATTCACCTTCTTCTAAACCGTATTTTCTCATAACACCTAATATGTCATTAAGCATAGGGTGAATAAATAAACTGTTATAGTAACCTACTTCAAAGTCTTCTCCATCAGAGTATCTTCCATCGCCAATATAGAGTTCATCTCTGAATTTACGAACACCATAAACTAAGCGTTCCTTATCACATTCACCAGTGAATTCTAAAAGAGCAGCTTCAATCATAGAAGTGTATAATAACCAATGATTTTCATAAGGTGCAATAATTCTTGTACTTTTAAGATCACCAATTATTCTAGCCTGTATTTTAATTGGTAAATTATTCCAGATTTGATTTTTAGCTCTGAGTAAACCTTGAGCAAATAAAGCAACATCAACTAAAGATTCTTTAGGTTCTATATCAAAAAGAAAATCATTACTTTTAGGATCAATGGCATTAGAAATAGATTTTAGAGTTAAATATATATATTTTTCACGAATTTTTCCTTCTTCACTGCCATCTGCACCAAGCTCCAACCAAGGTGCAATTCCATTAAATACTCTTGTAAATGCATCAAAATAAGCAATATTATGATTATCACTAGAAATTGATTCAACAGGCATTTTTTTCTTAAGAGAGTCTTTTGATAAGTTATTTAATATTGGAAAAGCAATTCTTTCTAATGTTGAAATCCAAAACATTCTATCTTCATAGACAGATGGTTTCTCCTCAATTACAGGAGCCTTATTTTTCTTAAATCTTTTAAAAATTGAGTTACTCATACTGTATATTTTTGATATACATATTATATAAATATATTAAAAATCGGCTTTTTAGAAAATAAAGCAATCATTATATATTTTATAATCAATATATATTTATCATTAATAAAGAGGTTTATATTATGCCAACTATGTCAGAAAAAATATTAGCTAAGGCTTCTGGAAATGATAAAGTTGAAGCCGGAGATATTGTTATAGCAGATATTGATATAGCAATGACTCATGATTTAACTGGGCCTCTTTCAGTAGAATCTTTTAATAAAATTGGAGCTGAAGATGTATGGGATCCAACAAAAATTGTTATTCCATTCGACCATCAGGTTCCTGCAGATTCTATCGACTCAGCTAATAATCATATAATAATGAGAAAATTCGTTGAAGAATATAATATTGAAAATTTTTATGATGTTAATGCAGGAGTTTGTCACCAAATTTTACCTGAAAAAGGACATGTAGTTCCTGGGGATGTTATTGTAGGTGCAGACTCACATACTTGTACTCATGGAGCATTAGGTGCATTTTCAACCGGAATTGGATCAACAGATATGGCAATGGTTTTTGCTGAAGGAAACTTATGGTTTAAAGTTCCTGAAACAAACAGATTCAATATTACCGGAAAATTAAAAGAAAATGTCTATGCTAAAGATGTAATTTTAAATATTATTGGCCAAGTAGGCGCTGATGGTTCAACTTACAAAGCTTGTGAATTTGCTGGTGAAACTGTATCTGATATGAGTGTTTCAGACAGAATGGTTTTATGTAATATGGCAATTGAAATGGGTGGAAAAACTGGTTTAGTCGAACCTGACCAAAAAACCATTGATTATGTTGAAAAACGTTCAAACAAACCATATCAAGTATTTAAAACCGATTTAGACTCATCTTCACTTAATATAATTGATATTGATGTAAGTGACTTAGAGCCTCAAATTGCTTGTCCTCACAATGTTGATAACGTAAAACCTGTAAGTGAAGTTGACCAGGAAATCGACCAAGTATTCTTAGGTTCATGTACCAACGGTAGATTAAGTGACTTAAGAGATGCTGCTAAAATCTTAAAAGGTAACAAAGTATCCAAAGGCACTAGAATGCTTGTTATTCCAGCATCACAAGAAATTTACATGAAAGCTTTAGATGAAGGATTAATTAAGATATTCGTTGAAGCAGGAGCTCTTGTATCTGCTCCATGTTGTGGACCATGTCTTGGAGGACACACAGGAATTATCGGACCTGACGAAGTAAGTCTTTCAACTTCAAACAGAAACTTCAAAGGAAGACAAGGAAGTCCTGACGGAAAAGTATTCTTATCCTCTGCTGCTGTTGCGGCTGCTTCAGCAATTGCAGGTAAAATTGTAGCACCAGGTGAATAAAATGAAAGGAACAGCATGGAAATTTGGAGATGATATTGATACCGATATCATTATTCCTGGAAGATATTTGATTTATACTGATGAAGAAAGATTATCTGCTCACTGTATGGAAGGTTTAGACCCTGATTTTGATAAAAAATGTAAAAAAGGAGATTTTATCGTAGGGGGTAAAAACTTTGGTTGCGGATCTTCAAGAGAACATGCCCCAATAGCTCTTAAAGGTTTAGGAGTATCAGCTGTAATTGCTGAGTCTTTTGCAAGAATTTTCTACAGAAACGCTACAAACGTTGGAATTCCACTCTTAGAAGCTCCTGGAATAAGCAAACTTGTAGAAGATGGAGAAGAAATTGAAGTCGATATGGAAAATGCAACCATTACATCTAAAAATGGTGAAAGCATAACATTCAGAAAATTACCTCCATTCATGTTAGAAATTTTAGAACAAGGTGGTTTAATTGAGTACCTCAAAAACAAAAGATAAATACCAGATTGCTGTTGTTCCTGGTGACGGAATCGGAAAAGAAGTAATGGAAGCAGCAATTCATGTTTTAGATGCTTTAGATATCGATTTTGATTATGTTTATGGACAAGCTGGTGACGAATGCCTTGAAAAAACTGGCAGTGCACTTCCTGATGAAACATTAGAAATCATCAGAAATTCAGATGCTTGTTTATTTGGTGCAGCAGGAGAAAGTGCAGCAGACGTTATTGTTAAAATACGCCAAGAAATGAGAATGTTTGCTAACTTAAGACCTGTAAAAGCATATCCTAATACTAATTCCTTATCAGATAACATAGATTTCATGATTGTTCGTGAAAACACTGAAGGATTATACATTGCAAATGAAGAAAGTTACACTGACGATGGAGCTGTTGCAAAGCGTATTATTACACGTGAAGCTGAAGAACGTATTATCGACTATGCATTTAAATATGCAAAAGATAATAATAAAAGTAAAGTAACCGGTGTTCACAAAGCTAACGTTTTAAAGAAAAGTGACGGTTTATTCAAAGACATATTCTATGAAGTTGCTGAGAGATATCCTGAAATTGCAACTGAGGATTACTATGTAGATGCAACTGCAATGTATCTCATAACAAAACCTGAAAGCTTTGATGTAATTGTAACTACAAATCTCTTTGGAGATATACTCTCCGATGAAGGTGCAGGTCTTGTTGGAGGACTTGGATTAATACCATCTGCAAATATTGGTGAAGATGCAGCTTTATTTGAACCTGTTCACGGTTCAGCACCAGATATTGCAGGACAAGGAATTGCTAATCCAATAGCTATGATGCTCTCAGCAGTTATGATGCTTAGACATCTTGGTGAAAATGAAGCAGCAGACAGATTTGATAATGCAATTTTAAAAGTTCTCAGTGACGCTAATATTTTAACTGGCGACTTAGGTGGCTCAGCTACCACTATGGAAGTAGCAGAAGAAGTCAAAAATAACTTATAGAAATGGAGACATACAATGGATTTCAAAAAATTAACAAAAATACAACTCGCAGCACTTTTTATTATATTCATTATGGTAGTGAGTGGGGTTGCTGGATTCCTTCTCATATTATTCAGTAAAGCTATGTAAAAAAAATTATAGAGGTTGATAAAATGGCAAAATATGAAATAGCAGCAGTAGTTGCAGAATTTAACTATGACATCACACAAATGATGTTAGAACTCGCAAAAGCAGAAGCAATGAACAGAGGATGCGAAATTACAAAAGTAGTCGCAGTTCCTGGCGTATTCGATATGCCACTCGTGATTAAAAAATTATTAAAATCTGGAAAATTTGATGCAATTGTTACCTTAGGTGCAGTAATTGAAGGTGCAACTGACCACGATCAAATTGTAGCACAACACGCTTCCCGTAAAATTGCTGATTTAGCATTAGAATACGACACTCCAGTAGCTCTTGGTATTACTGGTCCTGGAATGACCAGATTAGATGCACACAGACGTGTTAAAAACGCTAAAAGTGCAGTTGAAGCAGCTATTAAAATGTGCGACAGATTAAACGAATTAGATGAATAGATGATTATATGGAAATCTTAAAACCTGATGAATTACGAGAAAAATTTGACGATCCTTGGATTGCACCATACCAAAAAGTATTGACAATGGTGGACGGCGATAAAGTAGAACTCGTTGAATACCACCCATGCATTTCAGGTTCCCACTGGTTGTTAAATCAATACAGAAACAATTCTGAATTAATTGATTCTGCATACCGTGATGGTAATAAACATGTTTACAAATGCCATGCAGGTAAAGCACCATTAGACCTTAAAGCAAGTTTTAATGCTGCTGGAATTGATGAAATTGTTATTGACGGCGATGAAGTTAAAATAACACACAGTGGTCTTGCAGGTGCGGGTGTTGGTGCTGGAATGTGCAGAGGAATGGGAGAAGGTGTTAAATACATTGAACTCATTGAAGTTGGAGGAGGATCAAAAGTTGGAAAAGCTACAGTTGTTACTCCAAAACTTGAAAAAGTAGTAATCGGTGTTGATGATACTGACGTTAAAGATGCTGGTGCTACATGGACAATGGCTCATAATTTAGGTGTGGAACTTGCTAATGAAGGTTTTGAATACTTAGACCATATTATTGTTCAATTATACCCACACAATCCACATAAAACCCAAAATTGTGTATCAATTGCTTTAACATTCGCTGTTGAAGAATCTAAAAAAGAAGAATTGATAAACAGAGTCATTGAAATTCTCAAAAGAGATACATTATCCGATAAAACTGCAATTGCTATTTTAGAAGGATTAAGCATTCCTGAAAAATTAAGAGAATATTCAATTGCTACAAAATCCGGAATGATGGATGTTGAAACAGCAGAATCTGTTGCAAAAGAATTAGACATTGAATTGATCGCTGTTACTGGCGAACAAGGAAAAGTTGGTGCTCTTGCTGCATTAGGTCTTTACGATGATGTTGAAGAAGCAGTAAAAGCATATGATAAATAAATCTAAAAGAAATTTTTCTTTTTAGATTTATACTATTTTTTAAAACTAATATCTAAGAAATTATTAGTAAACTGTTTAATTGAAGTAGAATTAGTATCTTCAAATACAATTGTTACATTATGTCCTTCATAATTAAAGGATTTATTTAAATTATTTTTATAATTAAAGGAAGTTAAATAATTTCCATTAAGTGAAATTGAGTAATCTTCATTGTCTTTAAATACTCCAAATGAACTTCCAATTGACTCATTATCTAAAAATATCTCATAGGTAGATGAATTTTTACCAGTAGTAACAATAAATTTCTCTTTAATAGTGGAATTATTTTTTAGGTCCTGATTATGAGTAACAATAGAGTTTTCAAATATCTCTTTTAGGCGACTATTTTGAATTACATTACCATCTTCAAGATGTAGATTCTTTTTAACCTCAAGAGGCAATCTTATAATATCCTGTTCACCAAATCTGGACTCATTAATGTCATAAGTACTGTTATAGATTTTAATTGTATCATTTACATCTACACCTAACGTCATCATAGCATCCGAAGGCATACGTATCTGATTAGTTTCATTTTCAATAGCTGCATCAACAGTGTATGGGCCTCTAACAGAAATTGCACTGTCTCTTGGAGAGTTATCAGCATAAATAATTAAATTACGTGAGTTAGGTTCAATTGATAACACACCATGATCAAAGTTAGCTGCTCCAATAAATGTTGAAATCATTAAAAGCAAAATAATAATTGAAATAATCATTGGAAAATGAATTTTAACAAAAGATTTTATTAAACTGCGTGCAGGTGTCTTTTTAAACATGACAATGGACTTGACAATAACCTTAATAATGTAGAAAACAGCAATTAAAATTCCGATAATGGAGATTATAACTCCAATAGCTAATGGAACATATTTTACAAAGAATATTGTAAATAAACCTAAAATAACCAAGGATAAACCAACAATGGACATTCTAATAAACTGACCAATGTCATCAATCATTGTAACTCTTCCATACTTGTTAGCACGTCCGATAATAGTTCTTACAACCTCATTTGCCATTAAATTCAACTCAGAAAGTGGAGACATATCATGTTCAATAGCTCCAATGTCAACTTCCATAATTGAAATACCTAAAACATCAGCATCGATAACAATACCAACGTCTACACCATAATCACTTTCAAAATTAATTTTCTTTAAGACTTCTTTACGTGCTGCGAATTGACCGCTTAACGGCTGTTCAAATGAAATTTCCGGGAAGAAAAAGTTAAGTAATGGTTTAGCGGTAAGTTCAGTAACACGTCCACTTGCACGGGAGAATTTAGTTTTAGTAATATCGGTTTTTCCTTCTAAAATTGGTTTAATCATTGATTCTACTTTAGCAGAAGTTAAGTTACGGATATCTGCATCAATAAATGCAATAATATCACATTCGGATTGTTTATACCCTGTTTTTAGAGCTTCTCCTTTACCTTTATTGGTTTCATGATTAATTACCTTTGCACCAGCTTTTATTGCTTCAGATTCTGTCTGGTCAGATGAACCATCATTAACCACAATTATCTCATCAACATAAGCTGCTTTCTTTACTACCCCTACAACCTTAGCTACAGTTTCCTCTTCATTATAAGCAGGAATAATAACTGAAACCTTTTTATATTTAGGTTTTTGAGTTTTAATACTCGCAAGTAAAAAAGAAAGAATTACAAAAAACCAATACATTAAAATTCTCCGTTAATAGTCATTATTATAATTACTTTTATTTTTTATAACATATAAATTGTTAATACATGATTTTAAAAAAGAAAGAATTTTAAAAAATACAACTTTCATACCAAATAACCATCATGCATTTTTTTTGATAATCGAGTAAAACTGTATTAAAATAATCAAAATAACATTTTTTAAAAAATAATAAGTTAATGAGCTTAAAAAATAACAAAAATCAAGATTATTACTATAATTATGTTTAAATAACTATATTTTTTTATATTAAGAAACTTATATTATAGGATATATAAATATTTACAAATCGATATGGGGAAGAGAATATGTTTAATAAAATTAATAAACTTTTAGTAGTAATTTCATTAGTTTTAATTTTATTAGCTGTTATTCCATCAAGCTTTGCAATAAATGAAGATTCAAGTTTAAATGAGACTGAATTCGTATCTATTTCAAATTACAGTCCAGAACCTTTAGAAGCTACATATTATTATGACTATTACTTTGATGCATCAGCTGAAAGTGACGGTGATGGAACTATAAATAATCCATACAAAACATTAACAGCCAATAGAATTAGGTCAAATTCAAATATACACTTAGCCAATGGAGAATATACATTGGATAAGAAGAAAGATATCAGTAATGTTAATTTCATAGGCAGTGATCCTGAAAAAACAATTATTAAGTTTAATGGATATGGTTTTAATATCTAAAGCACAATATTTTTGCAGAATTTAACACTAACTGATCTAGCAATAATAAATAATTATAGACTTAGTGCTACCAATACTATTTTTACTCAGTCAACTGGTAGTTCAATAGATTATTATGGAAATAATTTTGGTGGAGCTATTTACACTCCTCTAAATAATTACTATGCAACATTAGTAAATCTAACAAACTGTACTTTCAAAGATAATTATGCAGAATATGGGGGCGCAATTTATCTAGAAAGTGGAAATTTATACTTAAATGACTGTAAATTCATAAATAACACCGCTCATAATTATGGTGGTGCAATAGCTTTAGAATATGACTCAAAAGTTACCATAAAAAAATCTGAATTTATTAATAACTATGCTCAAAATAATGCTGGAGGAGCAATATATTTAAGAAATTCTGAATTGATTGGTGAAAATATAGAAATTACAAATTGTAGTGCAACATTTGGTGCAGGAATAACCTCACTTTCATCTAATGTTAATTTAAACTCTGTAAAAGGGAAAAATAACGCAGTAAAATATGATGGTGGATTTATTTATCAGATGTATGGAAAATTATCAATTGTTTCTTCATCATTCAATAACAACTCAGCACTTAACGGTGGTGCAATCTTTGTTGATAACACAACCTCATTAATTATTATTACAACTAGCTTCACAAATAACAAAGCTAATTTAACAGCAGGGGCAGTTTATTCACTTTTAAACAAGTTAAATAGAGGAAATTCAATTAAAGATATGTCTTTAGGAAATACTTTTGAAAATAACACAGCATCATCAAAACAAGATGCATATGAAAGTGATCTTATTGAATTAAATATTGGAAATGGAGATTATGTACTTTATTACGTAAATACAACTGAAATTACCATTATTCCAAGTAAATACAGTTTAATTGATGAAAATAACAATCCAATAGCTGGAAAAGAAATAGTATTTGAATTAAATGGTGAGTCATATCTTGCTACTACTGATATTAATGGTATAGCATCTATTAATATAAATTTAAAAGTTGGAACTTATGAAATTAATGCTAAATTCAAAGGAGATGAAGAATATTTCCCAACAAATACAATTGGTATAATTAATGTCAAAAATAAAGTTGAAATTACAATTGACATAAGTAAAAACTCCAACAATGCAATAATTTATATTAAGTTATCAAAATCACTTGATGAATCTTTACTTGTTGAAATAAACGATGTTGAATACATCATAAATACTGTAAACGGAAGAGCAATAATTAATTTAGATAATTTGGAAAATGGAAACTACTTCATTGTTGCAAAACTAATAAATGAAGAAGAATACATTACTAATTCTTCCAACAATGAGTTTGAAATTAACCTAAAATCTCTTGAAATTATTTCACAAAACATGACTATGGCTGATTACAGCAGTGAAATGTATTCAATTACTTTATTGGATAGTGAAAATAATCCAGTAGCTAATAAAATTGTTGTTTTCAATATTAATTCTGAAAGATATGTAAGAACAACCGATATTAATGGTATTGCATCAATTCCTATTAATTTAAAACCTGGAGTATACGATATCCAAACCATGTTCAGTGGTGATGATGAATTCTTTAAAAACAATGCTACAAATACCATTGTTGTAAAAGAGGGAAGTACAATCAAGGATATTGTAATTAAAAACAATACTCATGATGTTTCAATTGAAATAACATTAAATAAAGAAATTGATGAAGAAATTAACTTCAAAATCAATGACAAACAATATTCCATCATAACATCAAAAGGTACAGGAATTTTAAACATCAACTTGGACAATGGAATCTATGATCTTTATGTCACTATGGTAAAATACAACACAACCAAGAAATACACATTCAAAGTTGACCTACCAGACACTATAAAATCATATGATTTTACCACATACTACAAGAGTAACAGCACCTATGAAATTACTCTTACAAATAATGGAAAGAAAATTTATGGAAAAACAATAATATTTACTCTTAATGGTAAAAATTACACTACAACAACGGATATTGACGGAAAAGCAAATATTACTGTTGATTTAGCTGTTGGTAACTATGTAATATCCATTTTTAATCCTGAAACTGGTGAAAATATAAGTAATACCATCAAAGTAGTTAAAACAATTATAAACAATAAAGACTTAGTCAAATACTATGGTGGCAACCAAGTTTACAAAGTTCTTGTAATTGGAGACAATAACAAAGCTGTTGGTGCTGGTAAAGTAGTAGTTATGAAAATTAATGGAAAAACATACAATGTAAAAACCGATTCTAAAGGTTATGCTTCATTGAATGTTAAATTTGCTCCGAATACATACACAATAACTGCTACATACAAACAATTTAGTGTGAAAAACAAAGTAGTAATCAAATCAACAATAGTTACTAAAAATGTTGTAAAGAAAAAATCAAAAACTGCATATTTCTATGCTAAATTACTCGACAGCAACGGAAAGATCCTTAAATATAAAAAAGTTAAATTTACATTTAAAGGAAAAACCTATACTGTTAAAACCAATTCAAAAGGAATTGCTAGTTACAAATTAAAAAATACTCTTAAAGTAGGAAAATACACAATTTATACCAGTTATTGAACTTTAAAAGATAAAAGAACTATAACTGTCGTAAAATAAGGATTTTTCCTTACTTTCTTTTTTTATTTTCAACCACAACCACCAATCTCCAACATCTAAGTAATGTATATCTATTAAATAGAGAATAATTAAATTAAAGACATAAACTTAAGTGAAAAAATGATAGCTAAAACACTCGAAAAAGAATTGAATCTATCAGATTGGCAAGTTAAAAAGGTAATCAAATTAATAGATGATGGAAATACCATCCCATTTATTGCAAGATATAGAAAAGACGTTACTGGTTCTTTAAATGATACAACATTAAGAAAATTTGATGAAAGATTAAAATATCTTAGAAATTTAGAAGATAAAAAAGAAAAAATCATTAAAAGAATTAGTGAGCTTGGAAAATTAAATGATGATTTAAACAAAAAAATCATCAATGCAAAAACTCTTGTTGAACTTGAAGACTTGTATCGTCCATATAAAAGCAAAAAACAAACAAGAGCAACAAAAGCTCGTGAAAAAGGCTTGGAACCTTTGGCAAATATTATTTTAAAACAGGAAATTACTGAAGATGTGAAAAATATTGCTAAAGACTATGTTAATGATGAAGTTAAAAGTCCCGAAGAAGCAATTCAGGGTGCACAAGACATTATTGCAGAAGAAATTTCAGACAATTCCGAGTTTAGAAAAAAAATTAGACAAAATACATTCTACACAGGTAAAATAGAAACAAAAGCTAAAAATAAAGATGAATCAACAGAATATGACATTTACTATAATTATTCAGAAGATGTTAAAAGAATCCCACCACACAGAATTTTAGCTATTAACCGTGGGGAAAACGAAGGAATAATCAAAGGTAAAATTACCTGTGATAGTGATGATGTAATCGAATATTTAAACAGACATATTCTTAAAAACATCTCCAATAATCCTGGAAAAATAAAATACAATAAATATACAACCCCAATTATAAAAGAAGCTATTATTGACTCTTATAAAAGATTGATTTCACCTGCTATTGAGAGAGAAATTAGAAATTGTCTTACTCAAAAAGCAGAAGAAAAATCAATTGAAGTATTTGCCAAAAACTTAAATCAGCTATTAATGGAAAGCCCATTAGTTGGAAAAACTATTCTAGGTTGGGACCCTGCTTTTAGAACAGGTTGTAAATTAGCAATTATTGATGAGACTGGAAAAGTCCTTGATACTGCACTTATTTATCCAACACAACCTCAAAATAAAGTAGCTGAGTCAATTGAGACTGTACGCGGATTAATTGAAAAATATAACATTAATGTAATAGCTATTGGAAACGGAACTGCTTCAAGAGAATCTGAAGAAATTGTTGCTCAAATTATTAAAAATACTAATGTAGAATACATTATTGTTAATGAAGCTGGAGCATCTGTTTATTCTGCTTCAAAATATGCAGATGAAGAGTTTCCGGATTTCTCAGAAGGAGAGAGAAGTGCTGTTTCAATTGCAAGAAGACTTCAAGACCCGTTAGCAGAACTTGTAAAAATTGATCCTAAATCTATCGGTGTTGGTCAATACCAGCATGATATGAACCAAAAACAGCTAACCGAATCATTATCTGGAGTTGTTGAAAAGGTAGTAAATGAGGTTGGAGTAGATTTAAACACTGCTTCTGTAAGTTTACTTAACTACGTATCTGGAATTGGAAATACAACTGCTAAAAATATCATTGAATACAGAGAAGAAAACGGAAGTTTTAACTCAAGAAAAGAACTTTTAAAAGTTAAAAAATTAGGTAAAAAGACATATGAACAGTGCGCAGGATTTATCAAAGTAAATAACCCGCAATATCCTCTAGATAATACTACAATACATCCTGAATCATATGATGCTACTTATAAACTTCTTGAAAAGCTAAATTATAGTGTTGAAGATATCGGAAGTTCCAGTTTAAAATTAGACAATATAGATATTGATGAAATCTCAAAAGAATTGGATATTGGTCAGGAAACTCTAAAAGACATTATTAAAGAACTTAAAAAACCTGGTCGTGACCCTCGTGAAGATATGCCAAAACCAATACTTAGAAAAAACGTACTATCAATTGAAGATTTGGAAATTGATATGGTAATGCAGGGTACAGTAAGAAATATTGTTGATTTTGGTGCTTTTGTTGATATTGGAGTTCACCAGGACGGATTGGTACATATTTCACAACTTGTAGCTGATAAATTTGTAAAACACCCATTAGATATCGTTAGTGTTGGGGATATTGTTGATGTAAAAGTTCTGGATGTTGACTTAAAAAGAAACAGAATTAACCTTTCGATGATAATTTAATATATTTTAAAAGAAATAGTTAATAATGAATAATTAATAAATAAAAGGGGATTATTAATGACACCGAAAGTAATGATTATTCTTGGAAGTGGATCGGATATTGCTATAGCTGAAAAAAGTATGAATATCCTTGAAAAATTAGAAATTCCTTACAGCCTTAAAATTGCATCTGCACACAGAACCCCAGATTTAGTTCGTGAACTTGTCATTCAGGGAACTAAAGAAGGTATTGAAGTGTTTATTGGAATTGCTGGATTAGCTGCACATTTACCAGGCTCAATTGCAGCATATACTCCAAGACCTGTAATTGGAGTACCTGTAGATGTTAAAACTGGAGGTATTGATGCATTAGAATCCATTGTTCAAATGCCTTATCCTTCACCAATTGCTACTGTAGGAATTGATAGAGGAGACAACGCTGCAATTCTTGCTGCACAATTTATTGGAATCCATGATGAGGAAATACGTCAAAGATTAATTGATTTGAGAATGGAATATTCTTTAAAAGTCAAAAACAATGATGAAGACATTGTACAACTAATTGAAGGTAAAAAGTTCCTCCAAAAAGACTTTTTAAGAGTTAAAGACCTTGAAATTAGTGAAATTGAATTTGACGAAAATGAATGCTGCAGTAAAAACAAAGATGCAGAAGTTGCAATACTTGTTGGTAGACAAACCGACCTTATAACTGCTAAAAAAGTATCTGTAATCTTAGACAGACTCAAAATAGCTCATGAAACTAAAGTTATTTGTCCAATTAGATCTACTAAAAGATTTACAAATTACATTAAATCCATGTCAAATGCAAAAATATTCATTGGAATTAGTTCAAACTCATCCCAGGTAACTGGTGGTATTGTTGGATTAACAGACAGACCAGTTATTGGTGTTCCATGTACTAATGAAAATGGTGATGATTACATGCTTACAACAGTAAGTATGCCTCCAGGTGTTCCTGTTGCAACTGTTGGAATAAACAATGGTAAAAATGCAGCAATTTTAGCTGGAGAAATCTTATCAATTAGCGACCCTTCAATTACTAAGCTTCTTGAAAAAATTAAAAACAAAAAAATTAACTTATAGGGATAATATGATACTCGACAACGAAAACATTATAGAAATTACAGAAGAACTTTCAAATGAGTTTGAAGTTGCAAAAGTCCTAAGAAAATACCCAAAAGACACTGTTCTTATTAAAAATGTTAAAGGCTTTGATTTACCTGTTATTTCAGGAATCTGTAACACCAGAGAAAAGATTGCAAAATCAATTAACTGTGAAGTTTCCGAAATTACACAAAAAATCATTGACGCAATGGAAAAACCAATTAAAGTTGATAAATTTACTGATTTTTCCCAGTACGATACTTTAGATATTGATTTGGATAAAATCCCTATTTTAAAACATTATAAAAGAGATGGTGGAGCATACATCACTTCTGGTGTAGTATTTGCACGTGATCCTATAACTGGAATTCAAAATGCATCTATTCACAGAATGATGGTTCTTGATAATAAAAGATTAGTTATCAGAATTGTTCCAAGAAATCTTTATACTTATTTCCAAAATGCTCAAAAAGCAGGAAAAGACCTTGATATTGCAATAGCTATTGGAATGGATCCTGCCATTTTACTTGCAAGTACAACTTCAATACCAATTGATTACAATGAAATGGATGTTGCAAATGCATTTAAAAACGGAGAATTAGAATTAATCAAATGTGGTGAATTGGAAGTTCCACAAGCAGACATTATTTTAGAAGGTAAAATCTCTGTAACTGAAACCATTGCAGAAGGTCCATTTGTGGATTTAACTGATACTTACGATATTATCAGAGACCAACCAATCATTAACTTAGAAAAAATGCATATTAAAAAAGAAAATGCAGCATATCATGCAATTTTACCTGCAGGATTTGAACATAAATTATTACAAGGTCTTCCTCAAGAACCTAGAATATTCAAAGCTGTTAAAAATGCAGTTCCTACAGTTGAAAATGTTGTTTTAACTGAAGGAGGTTGCTGCTGGTTACATTCTGTTGTTTCAATTAACAAACAAACTGAAGGTGACGGTAAAAACGCTATTATGGCAGCATTATCTGCACACCCTTCCCTCAAACACTGTGTTGTAGTTGACAGAGATGTTGATGTATTTGATGCAGAAGATGTTGAATATGCAATAGCTACACGTGTAAAAGGTGACAGAGACATTATGATTGTTCCAAATGTCAGAGGTTCTTCTCTTGATCCTGTAGCTGAAAGTGATGGTACAACTACAAAAATAGGTGTAGATGCAACTAAATCACTTAAAACAGTTGAAAAATTCGAAAGAGTTAGTTTTTCTGAATAAACTAACTTTTAATTTACTTTTTTTTGAAAAATTCTTATTTTATTTACTAGTGATGTAGCTACAATACTATCTTTTAATCAAAATATCCTTATACTACACAAATCTAGAATTAATGAATGATTAAAAATATATTTATAATAAATTCTATCAATTTAACGAAACGTTTTATTAAAATAATTGATAGTAAACTAAAATCGTAATTAGAAAAAAGAAAAAGTTTAGAAGAGTATGGTTACCCTTCTATTTAATAGTTATTTTTATTGATTTACTTGATGCTTTGTAGGTTTTATCACCAGCAAATTTAATATATGCTGTGTATTTTCCTTTTTTAGTTAATTTTACGTTGAATTTAGCTACACCGTATTTATTGATTTTAGCAGTGTAGGTTTTTCCATTAACTTTTAAGGTTACCTTTTTACCATCTTTTAAGTAAGTCTTACCATCATACTTGTTTTTAGTAGTGGTTAACTGTACACTTACGGTTTTTGTTTTTGCAGATCTTTTGAATGATTTATCAGTTGCTTGAATATCATCGCCTTCGATTTCGGATGAAATTACCAACCAAGTTTTAACATCTAAATTACTTGATAAAGTCACATCTGCAGGACAGTTATTTGTTCCCCAGAAATTGAAGTTAGCATCAGATCTTTTTTCAACACGGACCAATTCAGTTCCAGGATAAACACGATTATTAATAAAGAAACAATAGTTCATTATTAAAGTTCCATCTGGAAGATTAATAAGACCTCTAAAGTTTAATTGACTGCTTGATGCTTCATTATCAATGAAAGTAGAATTCAATATGGTTGTTTTTGAATAAGTTTTAATTACTCCAACACCACCATAACTGCCACTTCCTTGACAATTATTTACAAAAGTACAATTAATAATGTTTAAAACTTTACCTTCGTTACTGTTTTCTCCAGCACCATTAAGAGTGTTATAACCGGAAATAGCACCAGATTGACCATCCATCATCATTAAATTTTTAAATTCTACAGTGTTAACTCCTTGTAATACAAAGATATAACCGTCACCAGTATTTCTAATTTTAACATCGCCGCGACCAACAATGCTTACATTATTTCTGATTGTATAATATAAGTCAAAAATGTATTCTCCACTTGAAACAACAACTTCATAACCTCCACCAAGGAGACTATTTTGGTCTAAAGCTTTTTGAATAGTTAAAAATGGATTACTTTGAGACCCATCATTTGAATCATCACCATCAGGACTTACAAACAATTGTCCTCTTGGTGTAAATTTTTCATAATCTGGAATTACAGGGGTTGGGTCTATATTTGACATTACATTTACTGTAATTTGTACAGGCAATAATTCGTCCCCATAACCTAAATAATCATCATACAAATCATCTTTAACAGGTTTTATTGTGATTATATATGGTGATCCTTTATATTTTAAATTCCTAATTGTAAATGAAAAAGGATCATAAGAATAATCTTCATGATACTGAACTTGATATTTTCTAGTAACACCACTAGCATCAACATAAGAGTATTCAATATTCAAAGGATCAGGATACTCAATATCATCAAACATTATAATTGTACCACTAACAGTAAATATCGCCACCATCATCAATAGTAAATTCATTCTTATCTACATCAATATAAGATTCTGATTCAACAATTTTTTGATTAACGTTTACTGTAATTTGTATTGGTGATAATTCGTCCCCATAACATAAATAATCATCATACAAATCATCTTCAACAGCACTCACAGTAATAATATACGGAGAACCTTTGTATGCTAAATTTCTAATTGTAAATGAAAAAGGATCAAAAGAATAATCTTCATGATACTGAACTTGATACTTTTTAGTAATACCACTAGCATCAACGTAGGAATATTGAATATTCAAAGGATCAGGATACTCAATATCATCAAACATTATGATAGTACCGCCAGTAACACTGACATCTCCTCCATCATCAATAGTAAATTCATTCTTATCGACTACAATATAAGAGTCAGAACTTGAAGACAAAATATCAGATTGGGCTTCAGAACTGACAATTTCAGTTGAATTTAATTCACTAGCAAATGAAACTGGTAGTAAAATTAAAATCAACATCGCTACTATTATTAATAGCGAGAATTTTTTAAATTTATACATTAAATTTTTCCCTCCATTGAAATGAACTAATATTCATAACGATAGTAGTTTATATAATTTAATATATAAAAGAATTATGATTTGAACATATGAAATCATAATATAATTTTCTATAAAAAAGTGGTTGTAACTTTCTCTATGGAAATTTATTATTTGGTTGTTAATGTTAATGAACGTTCTCCTTTATTTTCGATTTTGTGTTAACACTACTGTTAACGCGTTAACATATACGTTAACACCCCTTATTGTTAACGGAGATATTGATCACAACTATGGACTACTTGAGGAACTGCATGGACTGCATCATGGACCGGATGGATTGTTGTAACAGATTATTGGGGCACATGAAAAAATATAAAAAATTTCCTCAACCATTGTTGAGGAATAAAAATAGTTTAATTAATTAAACTTGCATGTTGTCTAATGCATTTTTTAATTCAGGAATATCTATATTCACATCATTATCTGAAAGAGGAGTTCCATTAACTGAATACATTCTAAGACCAAATGATATTGGGCATTCTTCAAAAATTGTAACTGTATTGGAACTTGTTAAAATAGATTCTCCATTATGTAAATATTCAACATTAACTGTAACATCACTTTTATTATAATCTGGTTTAATATTGTCTATATAGGAAGCTACCATGAAGAATTCAGTGTTATTGTGTAAAGTATATTCTCCTTTACCGTTTTCAATAACTATGTCATTAGAAGTACCTACAAGTCCACCATATTTTGTGATAAATTGAGTAATGTTATATTTACCATCTGCATTAGCTTCAACTCCAGACCATTCAATAATTGTTAATTTACCACTCATTGAGGGATCCTCACTAGAAATGGTTATTACATTACTATCTGCCTGTTGAGTGAAATTGCCGCTCATTAAAATACCTGCTGCAAGAACTGCAATAATAATTACTAAAACTGCAATTATTATCATATGTTTCTTTTCCATTTTATCACCAGTATTATACGCCTTCTTTTATTACATCTTCATTGATTTTAAATGTTTCAATGAAAATTTTTGCTTCCTCTAAACTTTGAAATGTTCCAGTGAAATAATCATATTGACTTTCAAACCCATCTGGTTCAACAATAGTCATATTTTTTAAATCAATGTATACTTGATATTCATCATAATCATCATATTTGAAAATGTATGAATCATATCCTTGAGATGTAGGTTCACTTTCTATTTCTTCATAATATGCAGTATTCTGTTTACTTTCAACAGTATCGCTGCCTCCGTATGAAGCTAATCCTCCAAGCATATTTACTAAACCGTCGTCACTACCATCTTTTGGAGGATATTCATATGAAACACCTTCTCCAAATAGTATGCTTTCGACTCCAGTTTTTTCTGTTAATTCATCACTTAAATTGAATGTTGCTTTATTTGAGTAATTAAATTCATGTGTTTTAATATCTGCTTTATCATCATTACTATCAAAAAGTCCTGCGGATACTACAGCACTTGATGCAATAATAATTACAAATATAGATAAAATTAGTATCAATTGCTTTTTATCCATAATATTTCCTCCATTATGAGAGTTATAATATTTAATCAGTCACATTATCATTATCAAGATCAAATGTTTGTGTCTCATTACCTACTAGTTCTACATCTTCAACTAATATTAAATCTATAAGTCCAGTACCTAATGGATGAACTTCAACAACTTTACATTTAATGATATTATATTCAACGGTCTCAAATTTACCGTCATCAAATACTGGTAATTTATTTGCTTCTGTTCTTTCCATTACTAAACTATCTCCACTTGTACTTAGAATAACGTAGTTTTCAAGACCCTTTAACCACTCTTGAGTTTCTTTATTATCATAAAAATCTTGATCTTTTTGATAGGATTGTAATTCTCCTTCAACAGATTGTGGTTGTGAGGCATGTACTTTAAATTCAGTTTTTTCAAATGAAGCGTTAGTTTTGTTGTCATCTGCTGCTGATGAATCATCTCCTAATAATCCATCAAATAATCCTGCACTAGCAGTTGAAATGCCGAGTAGTAATACAATCAAACCTATTCCTATAATATAAATTTTTTTCACGATTTTTAACCACCTAATATATATAAGTGTATATATATGTTTCAAAATTGTGTTTAATATATTTTTACATATAATTTTTAAAAGATTCGGACTCTTTCAAAAACTTTGTTGATTTGAAATTTTTTGATGAAATTGGTTTGGAATTTTTAATTTTATCTAAAAATAGTTAAATTTAATAAATAAGTGGAGTAAAAGTTTTTATCATGCTAAACCAAAAAACAAATACTCCAAATAGTATTTTAGATGTTGAACAATATATATTTTGCGATTCCAATGATGGATTAGTGCTTTCCGACCCTCGTTTTGTGAAAATTTTTAAATCCTGTCAAAAGGCTCTGAAATCTTTTGATTTAAGCTTTAAAAAGGATGTTCATTATTTTAAAATGAGTTTGGCTAGATGCCCACATTGTGGAACTCGTCATGTTGTTAAATATGGTTTTACAAAAAGAACATTGGTATTTAAAGAAATTGGTAAAACAAAAGTTAAGGTTCAGCGTTATATTTGCAAACGTTGTGATAAAACCTTTCAAACAGATTTAACAAGTCTTGTTGATAAAAATAGCAATTTTACGAATGAATTGAAAAGTGAATCAGAACATTTAATTTCAGATTATTTGGGAAGCTTAAAAAATGTTTGTAAATCATTTAAAAAAATTCTTTGGAATCACAGTTTCACATCAAACAATTGAAAAATTGGCTTTTTGTTAATGAAAACATTTTTAGAATTTGATTTAGGACGTTGCTCAGGTTATTATGTCTTTGATGTAAAATGGCTAAAAATCAACGAAGAATGGAAATATCATCACACATTGCTTGATTCCGCATCAAATTGCATTGTAACCGATGCAATTTACGATACTAAAGATGAAACAACTGTTGAAAAGTTTTTAAGAGAATCCACAGCAAATAAAAATAAAATTGCAATCACAACAGATTTAGATAAAAAATATACATCAATTATCCCAAAACTAGGTTTTAAACACCAATTATGTATTTTCCATA